>JASFIT010000167.1:0-9356 GCA_050122535.1 Desulfobacteraceae bacterium
GACCTCTCGATCTCCAGGGCGTAATCCTTGTTGAATTCCTTCTCAGCAAACTCTCGGGCAGCCTTCTGGATGTCGTTCTGTTCCAGAGAAAGATCAAAATCCATCTCCTATCTCCTTCTTAACCAGTTCATGTTCCTGATCCTTTCAGGACAGTTGAGCCGCTCTTTTGGAACCGTATAATACTATAAGGTATAGAGTGGCAATGATTAAATATCCTGTGGTGTCGTCCTTCCTTACAAAAAAATGAAAGGCTTGGCTCTATCCAAACAGGAGCATGATTTTGGGAGGTCGACTTAAAAGGATTGGAGGAGGAATGAAAGCGGTGAAGGGTTAGGTATCATCGCCTAGGGCCTCGTCCCATTTGCCTTTCTCCAGCCGCTTCTTTTCTTCGCTTCTGATTTCTCGCCTCAAGAGCTTACCCACCTTGGATTTGGGCAGCATATCCCTGAACTCGATATAATGGGGGACCTTGTAGGAGACGAGTTTATCCCGGCACCAGCGGATCAAATCATAGCCTGTCATCCCCTTGATGTCCTCTTTGAGAACCACATAAGCCTTAATGCGATCCCCCAGTCGGGGATCCGGTATCCCAACCACGCAAGAACTTACAACCGCGGGGTGCTCCTGCAGAACGGCCTCAATTTCCGAGGCCGAGATCCGATATCCTTTGTGCTTGATGGTGTCCACGGTTCGATCCACAAAATAAAGATAGCCGTCCTGGTCCCTGCTCACGATATCTGCCGTTCGATACCAGAGCTTTCCGTCCAACGCCACGAAGGCCTCTTTGGTCTCCTCCGGCTTATTCCAGTAATGGGTTACCATGGGATCTGACCGGACCAGAATCTCGCCAGGGGTTCCCCCTGGCACCTCACGAAGGGTATCCGGGTCAACAATCCGCACCTCTTTGTTGGGTAAAACCAATCCCATCGCCTGCGGAGGATGCCCTCGGCCGGGCAGACTCATGGAGACACCGCCCACAGTCTCTGTTGCCCCGTAGCCATTACATATAGATACGCCGATACGCTCCCTCCACCGCCTCGCCACTTCGTTAGGAAGTACATCACCCCCGCACATGCAGTAAACGAGGGAGCTCAGATCGTAGAAGTCCAGTCTTTCGTGATCCAGGATCATCCGGTACAAGGCGGGTACGCCCAGAAGTGTCCTCGCCCTATGCCGCTGGATGGCATCCATCATCCCATCCAGATTCATCCGGGGCAGCAGAACCAGGGTGTCACCACAAATCAAAAGGGGCCCCATGCCGAAGACTTGGCCTAAAATGTGAAAGAGCGGTGCCCCCTGGACGATCACATTCTCTCCCCACGGGATCACTTCCTCGTGGGCCTTGAAATGGACCCAAGATACCTCTAGAAATTGCCGGTGGCTGATGGGAACGCCCTTGGGAGACCTGGTCGTGCCCCCCGTGTAGAGCAACACCGCCATCTCTTCACCGGTCAAAGATGGCGGTGAAGGAAGCTTGGGTGGGGAACTTAGGAATTTGCGGAAAGAGACAGCATAGCTCTTTTTGCCCACTTTTCCCCCAGGGACTCTATCAAAGAGGGCCCCAAAGGCCCTTTTCCATATGGGCAAGAGATCTGCCACATTGGCGTGGATCACCGTCCCGATCTGGGTCTCGGAAAGCACCTGCTCCACATAGCCATAATTGACATCCGTGCAAACAATGCCCTTGGCGCCACTATCATTGGCGATGTACTTTAGGTCATGGGGCGTGTAAATGGGGGTGATAGGCACGGCCGATGCGCCCAGAGTCAGAATGCCTAACCAGGAGACCACCCATTGGGGGCAATTGGGAAGATAAAGGATCACCCGATCCCCAGGTCGGATCCCCACATCTTCTAGGGAATGGGCAAAAGAGAGGACCCAACGGTAGAGTCTTTCATAGGTATATCCGGTCCCAAGGAAGAAAAGGCCGGACCTGTGAGAATGGGTCTCGGCTTGGTTTCTGAATGCCTCTCCTATGGTATGATTATGAGCGGATATCATAGTCTTCACACGAATCCCACCTATACGCCGAAATAGGCAGCGCGTACCTCTGGATTTTCCATTAACTCGGGGCCTTTTCCCGACAGAGTCAACATCCCATTTTCGATCACATAGGCGAAGTCAAGCCGGGACAAAATGGGCCTTGCAAACTGTTCACAGACGAGAATCGTGATCCCTGTCTCATCCCGGATCTGGAGGATAGCCCCAACCAGCTCTTTCTGGAAGATGGGACTCAACCCCAGCAGGGGTTCATCGAGCAAGAGCAGTTTAGGGCGGGCCACAAGGGCCATTCCGATGGAGAGCATCTGTTGTTCCCCCCCACTCAGAAATCCGGCCCTCTTTTTTCTATGGGCCTTCATGGGTGGGAAAAGGGAGAAAAAGAATTCCATCCTCTCGCGGATTTCCCTTCGACGCCTCTGGTAGCCCGCAATCTTGAGGTTCTCTACCACATCACTCTCAGGAAAAATGGGATGACGTTCTCGGCACAATATAATGCCCAGTTGAACCCGATCAGGGGGGGGCAGATGGGTAATCTCTTCGCCCTCATAGTAAACCTGCCCCAAGACCGTGATCCTCTCTCCGCCGCGGCGCTGCTCCTTGATCTTCATATCAAGGATCAGGCCGGAGAGGGCATTCATGAGTGTGGTCTTGCCAGCGCTGTTGGAGCCTATGACGCCCCGCAGTTCCTTGGCCTGGAGTTCCATGCTGAAATCGTTCAGGGCCAGGGCATTTTCAAAAAAGACCATCAAGTTTTGGACCTGGAGCATCCTAAATCCTCTATTCCGAACCCAGGTACGCCTCTTTCACGGCATCGCTCTCCATGACCTCTTTGGGAGTTCCCTCTGCAATCTTGAGGCCGTAGTTCAGGACCATGACACGATCCACGATCCTGAAAAGCTCCCTGAGTCGGTGTTCGATCATGATGAGCGTCTTCCCCTCAGCCTGAATCTTCTCAATGATGGGCACGGTACTGGAGACCTCTGCCATACTCAAGCCGGAGAAGAGTTCGTCCAAGATAATAAGTTCCGGCCTCATGGCCAGGCAACGGGCCAATTCGAGGCGTTTGAGATAACCATGGGGCAAAACACTTGCAGGTTTAAAAGGGACAAAGGAATCCCTCTCAAAACCCACCTCTTCCAGAAGATCGATGGCGGTGGCATCCCGATCCCCATATTTCCCTCCGGAGAGTCTTCTGACCCGTGGAGAGAAGAGGGGAATGACCAAGTTCTTGTACGCGGGAAGATGGTAAAACGGACGTGCCATCTGGAAGGTCCTCGAAAGGCCGAGTTGAGCGATCCTGTGCGGCATCATACCCGTGATTTCTTTACCTTTGAACCGGACGCTTCCCTCATCGGGCCGGACAAAACCGCTGATCAGGTTTGCGAGTGTCGTCTTTCCTGAACCATTGGGTCCGATGATCCCCAAGGATTCTCCCTCCCTCAGGTCAAAAGAGACCTGGTTTGCGGCCCGAACGCCTCCAAAGTCCTTGGTAAGTTGATTGACCTCCAGAATAGGGAACGCTTTCATGCCTCCACCTTCACCCAATACTCGAATTGATGATACTTGCGCTGCAAGTAAGGAAAAATCCCCTCAGGAATGGCCACGGTGAAAACCACAAGGAAAAGGCCATAGCAGACCACGCGAAGTGGTCCCATGGCCCTGAGGGCCTCTGAGAGGGGTACCAGGATGCAGGCCCCCAGCGCAGGGCCAGCCAGTGTGCCCATCCCCCCAACAACGGCTGATGCTATGGGCAGGATAGAATAATCGAGGGCAAAGACGGGCATGCCCACGAACATGTAGGCGTGGGTCATGAAGGCCCCAGCAAAGGCCCCCACAGAGCCGGCCAGAAAAAGGGCCTGGGCCTTGAACCAGTAGATATTAATCCCAGCGCTTATTACCGAGAGATCATTATCACGAATCCCCTGGAGGACCAGGCCGTAGTCGGTGCCCATGAGTCGTCGGAACCCGAAGAGTACCGCCGCAAAGGCGAGCAGACTTATGCCCAATTCCTCGGCAGTGTTGTGAAACGTTGAAAGACCGCTGAGTCCCTCGGTCCCTCCAAAGATCTTTGTGGCCTCGATGATCCTGACCAACACGAGGGGTAAAACCAACGTAATCATGGCAAAGTAGATACCCCGTAGGCGCAATACAGGGATCAGGGATAGGGTACAAATGAGGCCGCCCCCAACCGTGGCAATGGGAATGGTCGCCCAGTAGGGCCATCCCCATGCATGATTCAAGGTGCCTGCAACATAGGCCCCCATCCCGAAGAAGAGGGCCTGTCCTAGGGAGACTAGGCCAGTACTCACCAGAAGGTCCCAGCTCAGTGCCAGTATCCCGGTCATGGCCATGGAAACCAGGACCCTTTTCCAATAAGGGGTAGCCACAAGGATAAAGAATAGAATGAAGAGCATAGGAAGTACTCGCGGCACCAACACGTAGAGCATCTCTCGCCAGGAAGTCAGGACGAAGATATCGCCTGAGCGAACCTTGATCCCGCGATCAAGACGTTTTTTTCGTTGCTTTAGGTCCCTGTTCAAATACGTTCCTCCAGTTCCTTCTGCTTACCCAGGAGTCCTGAGGGTCGGATGGCCAAAATGGCCAGGATGGCCACCAGGGTGACGATCATCATCCAATGGGGCCCCCAGTACATGGCCGTAAAGGTCTGGGCCATACCCAGGATGAAGCTTGCCAAGATAACGCCCACTGAACTGCCGAGTCCCCCCACGATGCAAACGGCGAGGGCCTCGAGCAGCACCTCATAGCCAGCGTCCACTGAGATTGTCCTGAGGGGTAGAATAACGACTGCAGCCAGGGCGCAAAGCCCCCCGCCGAAGCCCATGGAGAGGGCTGAAATACGATCCGAATCGATCCCAAACGTGAGGGCCGTACGTTCGTCCTGGGCGATGCCCCGGAAGGCGAGGCCGATTCGGGTATGACGGGTGAAAACCCAGAGAGTTCCGCTCAGGGCTATTCCGAGGACTACGATGAAGGCACGCTGGAAATCCAGATAGACGCCCCCGATAAAGATACTCGCGTCTGAAAATACGGGGAGAGAATATTTCACGTGGATGAAGCCCAAGAACCGGAACGTCTCCACGATGGCCAGTCCAATACCGAATGTGGCGATCACCTCGGAGATGACCATTCCTCGGAGCCGGATGAGGACAAAACGGTAAAGGAGACCACCCACCAGGGCGGTTATGAGGACCATAGCGGGGATGGCGAGGAAGAGTGGGATAGCCAGAGAATTCAAAAGGATCCAGGTGCCAAATCCTGCAAGAATGTAGAGGGCGCCGTAGGCAAAATTGGCAATGCCGCTGATTCCAAAGGTCATGTTGAAGCCCATGGCCACCAGAGCGAGGATCACCGAGTTGACTAACCCGTAGACCAGCGTGCCTAAAAACATTTTGGGTGAATTCCCCCTGAGAATGGGCATATGAGGGCCTCCTGTATGGAGGCCCTCAAGGGATTTGCTATTTAGCCGGCTTTAACCAGGAAGGGAGTATGATCTTGTCTTCAGCGATGCTTTGAGGATAGACAACCACCCGTCTTCCCCCTTCCCGCCACTGTATCACGCAGCCCATGGCTTTTTCGGAAGGGTCATTACCGAAGAGGGTCTGGTGGCCTTCATCAAATCGGATTCGGCCCATCGCACCCTTGCGGTCCGTTTTCTCCAGGGCCGCCACGACGGTGTCAGGATCCATGGTGCCAGCTCTCTCGATCGCCTCTGCAAGGACATAGACCGCCTCATAACTGCCGACAGGAGCGTGCTGCTCCTGGATCTCTTTACCCCATCTCTTCCTGTATCCTTCGTAATATCGTACCGAAGCAGGGACCTTTGGCACCGGGACGTTGCCGATTTCCATGACCATGTTGACGGCACCTGCGATTTTGCGATCGTAGGCCTGCCATGATTGGGGGCCACTCATGGGGGCTATCATACCCGCCATGAGGACGGGGACCTTCATGCTTCGCCATTGCTTGACGAGGACGCCGGCCTGGGGCAGGTCAAAAACAGGAAAGATGATTTGGGCACCCGCTGCTTGAGCCTTCATGAGTCCTGGCGAATAATCCGTTGCACCCGCGGGATAGGCCTCATTCCCAACGATCTGCCATTTGGCCTTGCCCAAGAGCATTGTTAGGATCTCGGCGCTCTTTCGGGCCCACATGGTGTCCTGATACATGGCATAGAGGCGGTTGAAGCCGAATTCCTTTTCCAGGTATTTCATGATCCCCATCTGGTAGCCGATAAAGGTCTTCGCATTTTGACCAACGCGAAAGATATATTTATATTTTACTGGGTCTCCCTTGATCTTCGCCTCCGATGCGGGTGACATGGCAATGGATCCAATCATAGGGACTTTGTATTTGGAAATGATGTCCATGCCCGCCAGCAATGCCTCAGAGCGGTAAGGTCCCACAACGATGGCGTGGACCTTCTTATCCAGGATGATCTTTTCCAGACCCAGCAGGGCTTCGGGCACTGGAACACCCGGTGCAGCATCTCGGATGTCCGCCGACTCCACCTTAAGCTTTCGCATGGCGTCACCCACTTTGACACCGCCCTTGGCATTGATTTCCTCAACGGCCATCATCACGCTGTTGAGGGCCTCCTTTCCGGGTGGGTAGCCAAGGGAAGTGGGTACCCCAATAATAATGGCGTCGCTCCCGCCAGCACCCAAAGAGGACGACGGGGCTAAAAGTCCAATAGACAGGATGCATATCATGAGCACAAAAATGGAACTGACCTGTTTCATGTTCCCCCTCCTTATGGTTAAAGGGTTTGCAGCAAAGACGCCTTCTCTGAATCCTCTGCTGAGTAGCATGACCTATCAATAACGCGGTTGTGGGGTTTGACGATGACGAGAAACAGTGAATGGACAAACCGAATGTTTGTTCAATTCAATATTGTAGAACAGGGATGCTGTCAAGAGAAAAAAAGGGACTAGGCGCCGCACTAGCGGCACAGTGGATCAACCCTCAGAGGCGCCCTCTTTTTTTCTTGACAGGGCTTTGAGGCGATGATGTAAAGCGAACATTCGTTTCCAATTAAAAAGAAAGGAAGTAAATTATGGCCGAGAAATATGGGAACCTTTTGTTGAGGAAGGATGGGGAGATTCTGACCGCCACTCTGAATCGGCCAAAGCAGATGAATGCCCTGAACGTGGAGATGGCCAGAAACTTGAGAGAGGCATTTGAAAATATCCGATGGGATGCATCCATCAAAGTCGTGGTCCTTTCAGGAAAAGGGGGAAAGAGTTTTTGCGCTGGCCTAGACCTCAAAGAGCGTTCTCGCATGCGCGAAGAGGAGATCCTCATGTCTCGTGAGAGAGATATCATCCCCTTATTTCATTACCTGGGGGAGTTTCCAAAGCCGATCATTGGTGCCATAAATGGCGCGGCCCTGGGAGGAGGCGCTGAGCTGGCTCTCGTTTGCGACATTCGCGTTGCCACCCCTCAAGCACGTTTTGGTCAGACGGAGATCAGATGGGGAATGATCCCATCCGCAGGGGGATGCCAGCGCCTCCGGGTGATAGCCGGAACTGCTGTTGCAAAGGAATTGATTTTAACGGGAAGGGTCATTGAGGCTGAAGAGGCCCTCAAACTTGGGATCTACAACAGGGTGGTGTCTCCAGAGGACCTTTTGACAGAGGCACTGAATATGGGAAAAGAGATGGCACAACACTCATCCATTGCCCTGAAGCAGGCCAAAAAGGTTCTTGATTTTGGGGCCCAAGTCTCCTCTTTACAGGCCTTTGATTTTGAGGCCTCAAAGGAGTGTTTCTACACGGGGCAGGCCATGGAAGGACACAAGTCATTTAAATCGTAGAGATAATGATTTTGTCTTGACACCCTGTTGCTTGATTTATTAAAACGAACATTCGTTCACTTCTTCTAAAGTATTTCTCCAGTATGCAATGGAAATGGAGGGCAGGCATGGGAAAAGAACAAAAGGTGAGATGCTTAAACTGCTTCGAGAGGATACCAGTGCCTCCAAAGACGAAAAGACTCACTTGCCCTAAATGCAGCGTTGAATATGTGATTGCCTGGCGAGGCTCCCAGGCCAAGATTGCCGGAACACCATCGAAAAGGTAATAAGGAGGTAGGATTAAAGAGATGCCGTTGACCAGGAAAATAGGCTATGTAGACCTATCAGGCGGGAATATCAAGACAAGTCCGATTCCGGAAGCATTGCGCCGACTTTATTTGGGGGGTCGCGGATTGGACATTTACTTACTTTACAATCACGTTAAACCCGGGTGTGACCCCATGAGCCCGGATAATGCGGTGACCGTGAGCGCAGGCCTTCTGGGTGGTTCCATGGCTCCAGCAGCTGCCCGTTGTCATTCTGGCGCCAAGTCACCCCTCACGTACGGTGTGGGAAGCTGCAATATGGGGGGTTTCTTTGCCCCTGAGCTCACTTTCGCAGGCTTTCATCATCTTCTATTTACAGGCAAGGCAGAAAAGCCCGTCTATCTTTGGGTTCACGACGGCGAGGTTGAACTTCGCGACGCCCAGCATCTATGGGGCAGAGATGCCTTTGAAACACAGAAACTGATTCGTGAAGAGCTGGGGGATGAGGAGATACAGATCGCCTGTATAGGACCCGCTGGGGAGAACTTAGTCAGATATGCCAATATTCGAACGGGTCTAAAGAATGCCGGTGGAAGGTCGGGTGTGGGCTGTATCTGGGGGTCCAAGAATCTGAAAGCCATAGCCACAAGAGGAACCATGGAAGTGAGTAATCGATATCCTCTGGAGGCCCTGGATTATGCCCACAAATGGCAAAAGCAGGTGACGGATACCAAGCTGGCGAAGGCCCTGGGTTATGACGGCACCATGATGATCTGGAATGTGACCAACACGACCGGCCTGTTAAGGTATCGCAACTTTCAATATAATAAACTGGAAGATTGGGAAGATCTGACCATTGAAAGGTTCCATGAGCAATTCCATGAGGGGGTCACCGCCTGTTTTGGATGCCCAGTCCACTGCCGCCATAAATGGCGAATAAAGGAAGGACCCCTTGCCGGCCTCTATGGTGAGGGGCCTGAATATAATACGCAAATGTGTATGGGAGGCATGCTCAATATCACCAACTGGGAGAGTATCCTCCAAGGACAACACTTGGTAGATAAATACGGCTTTGATATGGCTGAGTTTGCCAATATTGCTGCTTGGGCCTTTGAGATCTACGAGAAGGGAATTATCGATGAGAAGGATACAGGGGGCATAAAGCTGGATTGGTCAAATGCGGATGAACTTCTTCCTCTACTGCTGGAACAAGTGGCCTATCGCAAGGGGATTGGTGACCTCCTGGCTGAAGGTCCTATCAAGGCCCTTGAGAGATT
>JASFIT010000168.1:0-9304 GCA_050122535.1 Desulfobacteraceae bacterium
CGCCCTCGCTCCCAACGCTTACAGAAGCAACGGTTTCATGGCCTTAACCATGATTTATGCCGGCAGACCGGATGAAGGGATTCCTTTTGCCGAAAGGATGCGCAGGGCCGATCCTGCCTGCCTGTGGTGATATGGATATGTGCGCGGCTTCGGCGAGGCCGCCAGCGGGAGATGGGAAGAGGCTGTACCTTTGGTAGAAAAATTCGTTAAGTACAACCCTAAAGCCGGATTTGGTTATTTATTGTTAGCGATGCTGTATGCGCAAGTGGGCCGCGCCCAAGAGGCCCGGGCCATGCTCGATAGAGGCACTAAAGGGTGGCCGGCCGCGATGAAAAACGTGCGATTCATTATGTCGTTGTTGCGTTTTGGTGACCTTCAAACTGCAGCACGTTTCGCCGAGGGCTTCGTTAAGGCGGGTCTTCCGGGAGAACCCGCTGGGTTTTATAAAATATCCAAGGAGAACAGGCTGACCGAAAAGGAAATCAGGAAATTGTTCTTCGGGCGGCAGGTGACAGGATTCACTCCTGTAACCGGGAAACAATGGCGGATCGAACGTAGCAAGGACGGGAAAGCTACAATTCGTGATGGCGACCGCTCTGACACCGGCAAGAGTTGGATCGAAGAGGATATGCTCTGCGATCAATGGGACAATCTTTATGAGGGCTTAAAGGATTGCTGGGTTGTTTACCGCAATCCAGAAGGGACTCCGGAAAAGAATGACGAATACCTCGGAGCCCCAGGCTATGGGATATATCCGTTCTCACCGGTGGACTGAGTATGTTGGGATTCATTTCCCAACATATCTTCCTTCACCGAATTTTAAAATCCAAAATTCAGATTCTGATACGTCATATTTTTTGAGGGCTTCCAGAAGATCCTTCTCATGCGCATCAATTGCCTGTTCTGGGTGTTCTATAAAGGTGCCAAAATGCATTCCAACACTCTGCTTTGATTTCAAATACTTGTGCGCCCTTACCGCATCATCAGGATTCATGTGTTGGGATTTCATGAACCATCTTTTTTCATAGCTACCTATTGGGAAAATAGTTAAACAAAAATTGCCAAACCGGTCTTTTATGGAATCTATAAACTGACCATAAGCCGTATCTCCCGCAAAATATAGTCTTCCGGCCTTCCCTTCGATAACAAACCCTCCCCATAATGTTCTGTTTTTGCAAAAGGGACCTCTACCGGAATTATGTCGTGCCGGAACAAAGGTGAACTTCACATCATTTGACCGAAAAGGATATTCTTGCCACCAATCCATTTCGATAATATTGTAAGATCCTTCTGGGTCTATGAGCATTTTCACTCCCAAACCAGCTAGGATTGTCGGGTTATATTGTCTGTTAAGTCTTTCCAAAGAGGGAAAATCAAGATGATCATAGTGGTCGTGACTTATCAGAATAAAATCTATCTTTGGTAAATCCTCGATTTTCACGCCTGGTGCCCGAACCCGTTTCGGGCCGATCCATGAAAATGGGCTAGAGCGTTCGGACCAGATAGGGTCAGTTAATATATTAAGACCATCCATCTGAATCAAAAGCGTCGCATGATTAATAAATGTAATCCTAAGATTTCCATCCTTTACATATTCTATTGGTTTTGGTTGTGGTGGGTCATCAATCCACTCAGGCCATTCTACTGTCTCCATCTCCGATAACCATTTCAACATATCAAGGAACGAATGATCCGGTTCTTTATTAAAGAAGCGCGAACCGTCAAAATAGTCAGAGGTCGGCCCTTTGTAAAGCGGACTGCAACCTTGAACATCATCTATGGGCAAGATTGCCAGAAGTATTATTGCAGTTGAGATAATTAGGTTCTTAATAAAAGACATTCTCTTCATGGTCTCTCGACTGTTTATGATGGAGACTCATAGCCCATAGTGGTTCAATTTTGTAAAAAAAGTTTTTTGAAATTGTAAAAAAATGAAAAAACTAGCCTAATACTCACAAATATCTTGGTGAACTGACAAGGATGCTTTTTCTGCGAGAAGATCGGTAAGCGAATTGACTCGCAAGCCATGAGGCGGGCTGATAATTTATAGGGTTGACCAGAAACAAATCGGTCTGATGCTTTTAAACCAAGGCCGGGCAAAATTAATCTGATATTTTTGAGAAGCTGACCCAGCGCTTATGTGGGTTCATCTCAGATGTGGCATTCAGCATGATCAAATCACACCTTCTTTCCTTAATTGCGCAATCTCCTCCTGGGTGTATTCACCCAACCCCGTGAGCACCTCCTCTGTGTGTTCACCCAACGCAGGGGCAGCACAGGTTGTCTGTGCCCTGGCTTCGCTGAAGTGAACAGGGTATCCCGGAATCTTGATTTTCCCTACCGTAGGGTGTTCAAAGTCCACCAAATAGCCATTTTCAATGACCTGGGGATCATCCGGAAGCTCCATCA
This sequence comes from Desulfobacteraceae bacterium, assembly GCA_050122535.1. GTDB lineage: Bacteria > Desulfobacterota > DSM-4660 > Desulfatiglandales > HGW-15 > JASFEQ01. The sequence goes on from JASFIT010000168.1 coordinate 2,410, forward strand.
CGGAATTCACGCCGGAACAGAAAAGATCGTACTCCCCAAAGATTTGGACCCACTCATCCCGGGTTCGCATGGCAAAGATCCCATCAAAGAGGGCCACGAGCTCTTCCGCATTGGCAAGCCTTTTAACGTCTGTATCGAAACGCGGGTCATTTTCAAGGTCAGTACGGCCCAGCGCCTGACAGAGCGGTGTCCAGTGCCTGTCCGACGGGGTGAGCGTAATCATGAGCCAGCGGCCATCGCTGCACTGGTAGTAGTTTCTCATGGGGTGCTCGCTGGAGCGCCTGTGCCGAGGGGCTTCAAAGCCCCCCATCTGGGCCATCAGCACATTGAAGTAGAGCAGATAGATGGCCGTTCCCAGCATGGAAACATGCACCTCCTGGCCCCCACCAAAACGCTCCCGCATATAGAGAGCGGTGATGATCTGGTGACTGGCCATGATGGCTGTGGCCTGATCCACGATACCAAACTGGCATACCAATGGAGGCATATCCACCTCACCCATGGAATACATGAATCCTGATCGGGCCTGTCCCTCATAGTCGAATCCGCCCCGGTCCACATCAGGCCCTTTGGGTCCAAATGCGGACACGACGGCGTAAATGAGCATGGGATTCATCTGCCGCAGTTTGGGATATGTGATATTGAGGCTATCAACAGCCTGAGGCCGCATGTTGGTCAGAAAAACATCCGACTTCTTTACGAGGCGATAGAGGATCTCCTGCCCCTTCTTGTTTCTCAGGTCTATGGTTATGCTCTTCTTGTTTCGATTGGCCCCTTCACAGAAGATGCTCCTGTCGCCCGGGATCTCAAAGGAAATGCTTCCGATCTTCTTAACCTCCCTCACGGGATCACCCGTTCCGGGTTGCTCGATCTTTATCACTTCAGCGCCAAGTTCGCCAAGGATGGCGAGTCCACCTGGCCCAGCATGATATATTCCACAATCAAGTACCCGTATACCTTCCAAAGGCTGCTTCATTCCATAGCCCTCCACAACTTGATTATCCGATTTGGCGATGCGGTATTGTAGACAAGGGGCCCTTTGCTGGCAAGGGCTATTTGCACAAGCGCCAGATCAGGGCATACAGATTGCGGGCCTAGACAAGATTCCTCAATTTATGGCGTAAGTTAGAGAGTCGTTTAAGCGAGTAAGAAATCCGACCCCAGAGAGGACGGTATTGGTTTAACCCTTAAAAGGGGATGAAATTACTATATCTCTCACTGTCATAGTTTGCCTTAGAAGATAACTGAATTGTCCTCGGTGCAAAGCGCAACTGGATTCCCGCTCCCTGCCTCCGCAGGGACAAGCCCCGCGGGAATGACAAATCTCAACCCCGTCATGCCCGCGCAGGCGGGCATCCAGGTTATGTTTCAAAAGGTTGTCCCCCGATCTTGAAAAAGAGTAAGTCACAAAAATTTCTAATCGTTGAGGTGGCAAAGCCACTGAGCCCTCACCTTGCCCAAAGGGCAAGGGTTTCTATGTTGGACTAAATCTGAGGGGGAGTTTTTAGGAGGGCCGTTGCGTTTGCTGAGCGCACCAACCTGATAAAGGCGGTCACGGCCCCGGTGAAGGGTTGTCTTAGAACGGTAGGCGGACGCCTTTCATCTTCTTTTGGACCCGTTGTATGGCCTTTTCTTGTGATGTTTTTGCCTCTTTTCCCGAAAGACTTTACGCTCTTCCGGTGTCATCTCACGCCACCTCTGACGCGCTTTGGATCGCTGCTCAGGGGTGAGGCCCTCCCACCGCTTTTGCATTTCTTCCCTCTGTTCCGGAGGCATGTCCTGCCAGCGCTGTCGGATTTTCTCCCTCTCCTCCGGGGTCATGTTCTGCCAACGCCTGCGCAGCTTTTCCCTCTTTTCCGGCGGCAGGTTTCTGTACCAACGTCGTGTACCCCGAAGTCTCTCCTGCTGCTCCGGCGGGAGACTTCGAAAGCGCTTATAACGTTTCCGGATGCGCTCACGTTGTTCAGGGGGCATCTTTTTCCAGGCCTTCAGCCGTTTCTTCACATGCTCCCGCTCCCCCGGCGTCATTGCTGACCATCGGCTCGCTCCATTTTGCAGACGCACCTGCCGCTCTGGTGAAAATTGGTCCCAGCGATCCGCATAAGGCTGCAAGACTTTCTGCTCCTCGGGGCTAAGCTGAGCCCAGGGAACACCAGCCTCCTCTGCCAAACCAACAGAGGAAAGGGCCAGAAGGAATAAGAGCCCCATCAGCAGTGGCCCATATCTACGAATCTCTCTCTTCATCTCTTTTTTGTTCCTCATCTTTTTGTTCCTCATCGGGTAGTACCACATCTTTAAATTCCGTTGGATCCACCCACGCCCCATCCCGGGTTTCCCATTCCCCCAAGAACTCCAGCAACTCTATGGAGGGGGGATCCTGCTCTGCCCCCTGCGTGGCGACGGCACCCATGTTCATCAAGAGGATCATTGCCATCAAAAGGCGCTTACCCTTCATACTCTTTTTCCTTTGCAAGCCAGGCATAGAAATCCAGGTCCTCATACAGGTCCAGGTAGTCGCTGGAGGCGAGGATCTCCAGATCGCCCATGCTCTTATGGGGCTCCAGAACAGGTGGTCTGGTTATGTAAAATACGGCCACCAGGATGGCCACCAAGGCCGTCGCCATGCCTGCCGCAGCAGGAAAAGGAAACCAGTGCCACAACCGGGGTTCTCTTCTTTCTTTCCCCTGCAGCGCCCGGGTGCGAGCCAGCCGCAGACCTGAAAGGATGTTTGCATCCAGCTCTTCTTCACTTTCATCAAGGACGGCCTTAGCCCTTTCTAGAAATGCCTTTTCACGATCCTCTTTACTCATCTCCAATACGCCTCCAGCAGGTTGCGCAGTGCGTGAACTGCGCGTGAGTAATGGGTCTTCACGCTCCCCTCCGAGCACCTCATGACCACAGCTGTCTCCCTCACACTCATGCCTTCCCAGGCGCGGAGGAGAAAGGCCTGTTGCTGTCGCAGGGTTAACGTTCGCAGGGCAGAGTCAAGGGAAGCAGCAGAGTCTGCAAGAATGGCCTGGTCTGCGGGATTGTTAGCCTTGGGGTCTGCCAAAGTGGCAAGGGGATCCTCCCCCTCTTGCCCATCAGATTCTTGCCCCCTGTCCAACCAGACCCGCCAGCGCCTTCGCACCCTGCTCCGGCGGTACCAGTCCCGGATTCGACTCTGCAAAATCCGGAAAAACAGAGGCTTCCATTCCTCTTCCGACTTTTCCGAATATCGCTTAACCAGCCCGAACATGGCGTCCTGCACGATATCCAGAGCTTCTTCTCTACTCCCGGTCGCTATCTGTGCCATGCGGAATGCCCGTCGCTCAACCGATGCGAGAAATCGATCCATTGCCAGTCTATTTTGCTGCATTCGCCCCATTCGCCATGCGGGTGGATATGGTTCGGGTCAGCAACCACTGACCCGAACAATCAGCCTTGCTCTCTGAAAGGATTAGCGACCATGGCCACGTCTCTTATGGTACCCGCGATGCAGCCGCCTCCCGTGCTGGTCCATGCGCCGATCCATGCGTTTGCCGCGCCGGTCTAGCCTCGCATCAATACGCTCACCACGACGGTCCATTTTCCAGTTAATGCGATCGCCGCGCCGATCCATGCGCCGATCTATTCGATCACCACGCCGGTCTAGCTTCGCGTTGATGCGCTCACCACGACGGTCCATTTTCCGGTCAATACGATCGCCACGCCTGTCAAGACGTCGGTCTACGCGGTCCCCTTTGCGCTCGAGACGATCCGCCAATTTGGTTTTCCCTTGCTCGCGTGCCCTTTCTGCCTTTCGATCGTACCGAGCCTCAATCCGGTCGCCCTTTCGATCCAACCGCGCATCGATTCGGTCCCCTCTTCTGTCCAACCGTCGTTTGATGCGATCCCCTTTGCGATCCAGCCGTTTCTCTATCCGGTCGCCTTTACGATCCCATCGCGCATCGATTCGGTCCCCTCTCCTATTTAACCGTCCTTCGATGCGATCCCCTCGGCGGTCTTGCCGTTCCTCGATCCGGTCACCTCTACGATCAAGTCGGTCCTCAATCCGCTGCCCAGGATCATTTTCACCGGCATTTGCCTTGGCTACCGGAAAACCGACCAAAACACAACACAAAACAAAGACAATTTTTCTCATTTTACCCCTCCTTGTCACCAAAGACTAGAACGCGTTCTCTATCTCTTAAAACGCACGAGACCGGGGTGGGTTGACAAGTGGGGGGATCTTTTCCTCACTTTTTCCACAAGGGCGGATGAGGCCTTGATTGGAGATCAAGTAGAATAGAATTTATTGGCATTTCAGGGGGTAAGCATGATATCCTCTTTGTTTGCGCAAAGAAAAGAGGGTGAAAAAGACAGGATGAAAAAGAATAACAACCGAGGCACAAAGGGAAAACGCCTGAATGCGAAAATACGTGAAATGGAAATTGACGACTTGGCCGACGTTTTTCATCTCGGCGAATCCGTTTTCAAGGCGGAAAATGTGCCCAATCTATATCGCACTTGGGGCGAGTTCGAAGTGGTTGAGCTTTTCAATAGTGATTCCGAGTTTTGTCTTGTGGCCGAGGCCAGGAAAAAGATCGTCGGCTTTGCCCTCGGGACAACCATAGAGAAAAGCCACTCAGCCTGGAAATACGGCCATCTCATATGGCTGGGTGTGAAGCCCTCCTACCAGAGATCAGGTTTGGGGGAAAAGCTCTTCAATCGGTTCATCGATCTGATGCTTAAAAATGGCGTCAGGATGCTGCTGGTGGACACAGAAGCGGAAAACCTCCCGGCCCTCTTCTTTTTCCGAAAAATGGGTCTTGGAAACCCCCAACAACATATCTATCTTACATTGAATTTAGACGCTCGACAGGAGTCCCTCAAGAAGAAACAGAAGGAGGAATCGCCAAATCGGCGATCGCGTAAGGCCTGATGCAGAACACCGATACCACCTTCGACCCCACTCGCCTGAAAAGACTCCTGCGCAGGCTTGTGGATATCTACAGTCCTTCTGGCAAAGAAGAGGAGATCCTCCACTTTCTCAATGGTTACCTCAAACGACACGGTCTTCCCGTCCTGTGCCAGCCCGTCGACGAGAAGCGATACAATCTGGTGCTTATGCCCCCTGAACAAGAGGTGCATCTGGCGCTTGTGGGTCACCTGGATACCGTTGCCGCCTATGACCTGAACGACTATGGATATGCAGAGCAGGGCGACCAGATTAAAGGTCTTGGCACTGCGGATATGAAAGGAGGCTGTGCGGCCATGGTGGAAGCCTATATGACGCTCAACGCATCTGGCCATTCCGAGGCGCCTGTGGCCCTATGCCTTCTGGTGGGCGAGGAAGAGGAAGGGGACGGGGCAAAACGTCTGGTTGAAGATTACCACTTTCCCTGGGCTGTTGTGGGTGAACCCACAAATCTCATACCCTGTTTGAGCAATTACGGCTACGTTGAAGTCCAGATCTGCACTTTTGGGAAAAGGCTTCATGCATCCCTGGCCCATATGACGGAGAATCCTATACAGGCCATGCTCCGTCTGATGTTGAGAATTTCCCAGTATATGGAAGAGCAACGGCCAAAGCTGGTCTATAACATCCGTGACCTGTTCAGTTCCCAGTCGGGCTTTGCGGTTCCCGAGCACTGCGAGGCATGGCTGGATGTCCACTTACCACCCGGCTCTCCCACAGGAACCATTGCGACGGAACTGGAAGAAATCATGCTTCGCGAGCGCGAGCAGAATGCTCGCCTTGACGCTGAGCTCCGGATCGTGACAATCGATGATGGATATGAACTCCCTGAAAAAGGTCGTATGGTTGAAGCCCTCAAGGCCGTGTACGCCAGGGGGTCGTTGCCGTGGGAACCCCAATCCTTCCAAAGCCACTCTGACGCCAATCAGCTCTGGGCAGCAGGGATGAAAACGATTCTAATGGGTCCGGGTGAACTGGAGATGGCCCACGCACCAGAGGAATCCGTATCATTCCAGCAGATCTGCCAGGCCACCCAACTCTACCAGGACCTATTGATGAATATTTGAGGCCCGAGGCGATTGCATCAGATGATATGCGCTTTATGGGGGCAAAACCCAGTGTTAAGCAGGCCTCCGGAATCGCGCATCAAGTATCCAGAATTATTCCCAGTTCCTTCACCAGGGCCTCTGCACCCTTGAGGATCTCTTCAACCACCTCCCCTGCAGGCTTCAGGTCACTGATGAGGCCCGCAATCTGCCCGCAGTAGATGGTCCCCTCCTCCACTTCCCCTTCCGTCGTCGCACGCTTTGATCGTCCCGGGCCAATGAATTTCAAGAGATCCTGTGGACTGATACCGCTCTTTTCTCTCTCTATGATCTCGTCTGTTAGCTTGTTCCTGACGCACCGGGTCGGGCCTATCTGTCTGCCCGTAATGACCGTTCCCGTATCGCTTGCCCTCAGGATGCTCTCTTTGAACCTGGGATGCCCCATGGCCTCGGGCGTGGCCGCAAAGCGCGTGCCTATCTGTACCCCTTTCGCCCCAAGGGCCAGTGCCGCCACAAACCCCCTGCTGTCTGCGATGCCCCCGGCTGCAATGACGGGAATATCCAGCTTCTCCACGACCTGGGGGATGAGGGCCATGGTGGTGATCTCCTCAAACCCATCGTGTCCTCCTGCCTCTATACCCTCAGCAGCCACGGCATCCACGCCCGCTTCGGCCGCCTTAACGGCCAGGGTGGGACTGGGTGACACGTGAATCACCTTGCGCCCTGCCTCCTGAATCCCGCCCGTGAACCTCTTGGGGTTTCCAGCGGAGGTGGCAATGACATGGACACCCTCTTCGATCGCCGCCTCTATCAACGCCTCAGATTCAGGCTTGGCAATGGGCACGTTTATGCCAAAGGGCTTCTTCGTTTTCTCCTTTACGAGGCGGATTTCCTCTCTTAGCTCATCCAG
>JASFIT010000169.1:0-9294 GCA_050122535.1 Desulfobacteraceae bacterium
CGGACGGCCCACACACGCAGGAATTCAAGATTTCTTGCCAAATTGTGGAATCCCGCCAAATTGCACAACAGATTTGGTAATCTTAACCTCTACAGGCGGTGAAAGCCTAACGGAAAAATGGCAAGCACTAAATCTGAGATTTTGTGATCACCTTTTAAATCCAATTATTTTTTGGCGTAGAGCCAAGCCAGAATAGCTATCAGCAGTAATGAGTTTGCTCCTAATACAACTGTCTTCGCTTGAAGAGCAAAAATATAACCAAATACCGTGGATCCTCCTATAAACCTAAAAATTGCGGCATATACAAAGAGGGCTGTTCCTATCACTGCTAAAATGTAGGATAAATGCTTCATCTCTAATCTCCTTTCTTTGGTATTTTCAATTATGCCATCTTTCCCTTTTGCTTCTCTCGGTATTCATGGACCACTTGGCTAAATTGACGTGAAACTCTTCTTGAGTAAATGCCCCTTTGTCAATGAGCAACTGGCACACAGCATCCACTTGGATAGAAGTAGCCATGAGCATTTGCGTGAACGTGACGAGTTCATTTTCATCTGGTTTTTCTGCCATTGAAACTTCCATTCAATCCAATGGATTTTGTTCAGCGATCCTTTCGCCCACCCTGATGATTCCTTCCAGATCATCTAGCATATTCTTCCATTTCTCCTCATCAGGCTCTATAGGCCTAAGGTGGCCTATTAGCTCCACACAGCTCCTCAAGGCGAACACTAACTGCTCTATGGTGTTTTCCAGTGCATCAATGTAGTTGATTGTTTTTTGCTCCAGCTCTTTTTCCATAATCATCTTCCTCTCTGTGTCCTACGCCATTCTTTCGGGCTTATGTACCTATCACCTAAACTCCACATCCCACGCATGGCAGCTTTAGCTTCCTTTTCCGCTTTCCGGTAAGGCTCAAGATCCAAACCCTTGGTTGAATTGCCCCTGTAGACCTCTGCCAGTCCTGATCTGACCATCTCAAGGTTGATGTTTATGCCTTCCCAAAAGACTACCCCTAGCACTATATTATACACATCAAGCTTATAGCCTATTATGGACACAGTCCTGTTCAATACTAGACCTGATAAATATTTCTTTGCTTGCTGGCTATATGGCTGGCCCGGCTGATATTTTTTCTGCGATGTTTCAGGCGCGTCAATCCCCACTAAACGCACTTTCCTTATAACTCTATGGTCTCTTACGACCAGTATTGTATCGCCATCGTAGACTCTGGTGACTTTGAACTCGCCAGCCAGCGAGATGGTGGGGAGGATTAAGAGAGAGATAATAAAGAAGATTATAGCTTTTAGTGTCTTTCTCATTCTTATAGCAGACAGAGCTTTTCTAAAACCACAGAACCCCACCTCTCATTGAGAAATGGAGTCTATAATCAGTGCAACGGAATCCTATTCACGAGGCTGTCGATGTTGGATTCCTGTTCGGGACGAGTCATCTTAAATTTGACACCCATTCCAAGTTCGCTAATCCTAGCTATCTCGCCATTTATGCTGATAGTTTCGTCGGAAATTGGGAGCGGAAAAGTCATTGATACTTCCTGTCCCGCAGAGAACGATTTATCTGTTTCGATAAAAACTCCCCCAGCACTAATATCTTGAATGGAATCAGTATAAGTGTCTTCGTTAACAATATAGTTGACGACTGCGGAGTAAGGCTTTCTTTCATATTCCCTTTTCACATTTTCCTTTATCCAATTTGCGACATACTCTGCTATTTCCTCCCATGCGGGTTCCCCGATAACCCAGTGAGCGTGATTTGGATATTCCTTATAAGTTGACACAGCTTTGTATTTGTCGCTCACTTTCCTTACGACTGAAGCAGGTGTCATTCGGTCTTGGCTTCCTCCAATTACCAATATGGGACAAGTGACCCTTGATTCATCAACCTTTGAAGCATTTGAGGAATCAAAAAGATAAAATCCAATCTCCATCGCTGCTTTTCCAGACTCGTGAACCAATTTATTATAAATATCTATTTGGTCCTCCTCGGGCATCAAATGTAACATCCCAAACAGGGCTTCATCAAAGGTCCCCAGAAGCGGTTTCTTCCACCAACCCCATGTCTTTAACCCGCTCCAGAAACATTTGATGACTGACCATTTTAGGGCGAAGACTCCGCTTGGTGGCGCAGGGGTCAAAAGAACGAGACCTTTAGCTAATCCTCTACTGCCCAGGATTTGAGAAAGCAATCCTCCCATAGAATGCCCTACAATTATCGGCGTGGTATCAAGTTGTCTGATCTCATCTTCGAGGTCTTTGGCATAATCCAGTAGACTGGTGGTCCCAAGTCTTCGGTCAGGTAATTCATTGGGACCGAGGTCGTGGTGGCGTAATGTAATAGTTACACACTCAAAGCCCTTGTCCTCGAAAAACTCCTTATATTTTTCCCAACACCATGCACCACAAAACATACCGTGAATCATAAATAGTGTTTTTTTCACTTTATCCCCTCCTTTCCCTTAGGGGCACAGAAAACAAAAACCCAACCTGTCATTATGCCAAATTGGGCTAAGTTTCTATTCCATAGCACCCTCGCAATTTAGGGGTTAGCGTTCACCATACAACCTGGGCAAGAATTAGCGGAATTTAGGGGATTTGTCAATGTCGAGGGCAAAATAGGGAAACCCGTCGTTTCCGACCAAGGAAGGAACTGAAGGGCCTTAATAGAGACAAAATCATCGTCCAAAATTATGTTCGTCGTAAAGATGACGCCTCTTTACACCTCAATCGATGGAAACTTGATTTTGATTATTGAAAAGCCTCATTTTCAACTAAGGGATTGGATGGGGGCAACAAAAAAGCAGGGCCGTGATGACCCTGCGGTTGATGCTTGACAACTATTAGGCTTATTGGAAGGTTGTCTATTGTTTTCCCAATATTTTGAGTGAATCCGATATACCCATTACAGGTTCAATTTTCCAGGAAGCCCCTTCAATCTCGCTGAATGGAAACATCAGCTTCGATATCTCCATCAAAGCTTCATCCCCTTTTCCCTTCTCCGCATAAATAATATTGTAACCCTTTATGCCGATCTCACCATCGGAACAAGTGAAAGTCTGCCATTTCTTTATGCAAGACGGGAGTGCATTCGCAGACATATCTGAGAAGCATTTAAACCACTCTTCTGTCTTGTTGGCTGGCATCCTGTAAGTACCCACAAATATCATACTTCTCACCTCCTTTTTGATTACCTAGCTTTGACGTTGGCGTTCAGGCAGGGCCAAATATGACCCTGCCTTGGATACCGAAATTCATTTCAGTGAATGCTCAATTGATTGCTCAGGCTTGAACAACAACCTCATATCCTTCCTGAGCGGGCGGTGCCGTGAAGAAATCCTTAAACTTGCCTATTTGTTCTTGGTAGTATCCGCTCTGTTCATTGGCTATCGCATTCTCTTCATTCTCCCATAGGGAAATGGAAACGCCTTTGCCAGTTTTGCGGTCCACCAACATATAAACGCCTTTGTAACCCTTCTGCGACTTTGCTGCAGGGACAACGCTTTCCCCATAAAGGTTTATGGTCTCATCTATCTTGTCAGGCTTTACTTGAACTATAGTTAGACGTGCAAACATGATACATTCCTCCTTTCTCTAAATCTCGGCAGGGACGTGATAGCCCTGCCTTAATTGTTCCGCGAAATCGCAGCATTCATGCCGGTGGGCGCTGCCGATCAAATATAAGCGGTGGAACAGCCCACCATCTTTAGCCATCTTTCAGGTGTTTTCGCCGTCATTACTCATCGCGAATGGCTGCGCGCACTTGTGAAAGAACCTCTTCGGGGATCTCCTTCATGTCATGTGCCGCAGCAGCATGTTCAGCGGCCTTCTTCAAAATTTCTTCCTCAGAATCAGCGCGTGCGACAAAGTCGCAGTCCATGCCAACATCTCTACATCGGAGTACTTTTGCCATTTCGCACCTCCTTTTATCAGCCGCCGAGGAATTTTCCGTCCTTCATATATGGTTGACTATACTTAAAGCAGATGGTGCTTCAGGCTCCTGACAGAGCAGACATTATCCCGTCAGGAGCAAGGAGAGCACATTTTGAGAGGATACTCCATGAGGAACCTCCGGAATGGAGGTTGGTGGAACGAAGGAAAGTTAGGCTGTGAGATAGATTATCTTAAGGCTTACAAAGTTAATCTATTTAGTAAGGAATGAACTAATATTAGTTAGACTGAACATGTGCTTTCTGTCAAGGATAATCGGCTTGCTGGTCAAGGGCAGACAAAAAGGAACCCCTGGGCCGAGGAAGGTGGATTGAGGTACCAAAAGATGCCCAGGGGTCAAGCAAGGGTTGAGGTATCAAGAGTGCGGTACGAAGGCAATGAAAGGTTTAACAGCAACCCTATTGGTCAAAGGTTAGGTTTTTATTTTGGGTTTGTTAGTTTTTGGTTTGTGAGAGAAGAGGAAGGAAGTTACTGGAAGGGGGAATAGGGGAAATTCACCACGACCAACCCCAACTCTTCATCCAGAGTATGTACCCCACAAGCCAAGCCAGGACCCCCAAGTACAGCACCAGGTCTACTATTAACCCCTTTAGGTTCCGCATTTTTGCCCCCTCGGTAAGGGTTCTCGGCTTTGGAAGCTCCACCTAATACGCAAATTAAGTCCGATAGGGGAGAAATCAATGGCGCGGCCACTTTCTTCTAAAAAGGTTGAAAAAAAGTGACAGCAAAATGGTACCAAAGATGAAAAAAAGGAGGTAGCCGCAATGGCTAACCCCTTGATATCACTGGTGCGCCCAGGGTGATTCGAACACCCGACCTACGGATTCGTAGTCCGTCACTCTATCCAGCTGAGCTATGGGCGCACAGGGTTTTGAGATTCTCTATTCTTAGGTTTTCACCTCACAACCTAACACCTTCTATAACATTTCCCTCCATTTTTTCATAGGGCAATTTCATCCAAAATGAACAGAAAGTCCCGCCGGCGGTGGTCAGCTACAGTTTTTCAGCCAACGACAATGTGGCCTGTTTTAGAGCAGGTAATATCTCCCGTAGCCCAACGACACTATCTAAAATTCTGTCCGGATCTTCTGCCCTTAAGGCTTCATAGTCGTCCACTCCGGTCAAGACGCCAACGGTCATTGTGCCTGCCGCCTTGCCGGCCCGAATGTCTATCCGCGAGTCGCCCACATAGACTATCCTTTCCATATCAACGCATAATCTTTTCCCACACTCAATCAAGGGTTCTGCCGCAGGTTTTTTGTTGGTAACTTCATCCGTTGTGATAATCACCTGGAGCAAATCCACGATCCCCGAAGCCTCCAATGGGTAAAGCTTGGGCGCCAGATATTTTGCATCTGTCGATGTGACGAGACCAATTTTCATGTCTGCCACCGTGACCTCCCTTAAAATGTCGGCGACTCCAGGGACCAATTTGACCTCTTCCCGAAACATCTGCGGATAGATTTCTCTCATAATCTCCATCGCCTTTTGGATGATTTCCTCTTTCCTGATTTTCAGATCAGCGGGAAGTATCTTATTCCAAGCAAAATCGCCTTCTATTAGAAGATCTAAGATGTCTTCTTTTGAAAATAGAGGTAAACTGAGGCGTTCAAAGGCCACATTGAGGATTCTAAGATAGACGTCAGTTGAATCAATTAGTGTACCATCCAGATCGAAAATCACTGCATCGCATATGAATTGGCTATTGGTATAGGACATGCCTTCTCCTCAAGGCATAGGAAGAGCATTAAAAAGTAAGTTTTTTGACTATCAAAGTTAAAGAGTCTCCGTCATCAACCTGCAGAGCCTCTTTTAGTCTTAAAGGGGAGATGACCTCTACGATGTTCTTTCCATGCACCCTCACGTCCTCAGCAGGTATGATAATGGCTCCTGATATACTCCCTAAAGAAAGAAGCATGGCCTTGGCAGCACAAAATTCCGTATCTGGGGGAATCAACTCTATCCCTTGTTCCTTTTGCAGTGCTTCGATGATGGGGAGACTCTCCTCAGACATCTCCACGTTAAGCGTTCCAGGATATGGCCTGAAACCCAATTTTTCCATACACTGTTCTTGAACCCAATCAAGCTGCGTAAAATATGCAGCCTTCCGGACACCACTGACCACCTTGCCGTTCAGGACCCATTCATTTTGCATCTGATACCTGCCACGCTGTTATTTTCTGAACCACTTCTTTTTTTGGAAATCATTCGCCGAATCAGGTAGGTTGCCAACAACCATAGACTTTAGCTTGCGGACGATCTCGTGCTCCTGGCCCAACGCAGAAGATAGTGATCTGATCGCTCTGCCTATGGTCTGGTCTAAGGAAGATTGAAATTCATCAAGGACCTCGGATGGCAGGTGATTGTATGCAGCAACTAAATTTTCAACCCAGTTAGCGAGGGCCGCCATGTCTATCTCGTCTTTTTGATAGACATATCCCTCGAGCGCACCTGCTGAGGCCGCAAATTCATAGATCTTTGAATACAGATGCATGTTAATTCCTTATCTTTTTGATGATATCGGTCGTTGAAAACCCGCCAATGTAAGGAATGCGAACCACCTCCCCGCCCGCTTTTTTCACCACATCCGCGCCGATGATCTCCTCTTCTTTCCAGTCTCCTCCTTTGACGAGAATATGGGGCATCAAATATTGAATCACTTTCAAGGGGTCTTCCTCATCAAAAACGACCACCCCATCCACGCAGCTCAATGCGGCCAGCAATTCTGCCCGAGCATCCTGCAACAGGATAGGCCTTCCTTCTCCTTTTATGGCCCTTACAGATTGATCGCTATTGACCGCCACAACCAAATAATCCCCTAGAGCCCTAGCGGTATATAGGTAACGGGCATGACCAGGATGCAGGATATCAAAACAGCCGTTTGTGAAAACAACTCTTTTCCCTTCTGTTTTGAGCTGGTCAATTTCCTTTTTTGCCTGTTCGTGGCTTTTTATTTTGGAACGATAGTCTTCCATGTATAAAATCCTTTTTCACTTCGTTCAAATGATTTCATTGACCCGAAGTTCTGGCAAGTGTGAGACAAAACACTTCTTTAGAGCCTGCTCTTTTGAGGGTTCGTGCGCACTCGTTCAGGGTGTTACCCGTGGTCGTCACATCATCCACTAACAAAATGGTTCGCCCTTTTACGACCTTCCTGTCCACAATCTCGAAGGCGCCACGGACATTCCTTCTTCTATCATTACTCTTAAGACCGGTCTGAGGTTGCGTGTATCTTATCCTCTTCAGGGAGAGAAAGTCCAGTTCTGTGCCAAGTAAAGGAGCGGCATAACGTGCAAGGAGCAGGCTCTGGTTGAAATTCCTCTCGCGTAATCTCTTAGGGTGAAGAGGAACCGGCATCATTAAGTACCCGTCCGCTTTGTCCAACCATTTCCTGGCAAACGAGTTTAGGAGGAGCCCTAACGACGTGCCGAGATGACTTTTCCTGGCATACTTGAATTGATGTATGGCCTCCATAATGCCTCCCTCGTAAAGGTAGGGGGCACGCATCGCGGTATAGTAAGGTCGTTTCCTAAGGCAGTCCCCACATAGATGATCTTCATCCACCTCTGACCCAAAAGGTCTACCACATATGGGGCAGAGGGGAGAGGCTATCTCAGAAAAACCATCAAAACAAGGTTTACAAAAGAGGAGTTCCTGTTGCTCCTTTTTTGCCCTGTTTTCCCAGAGGAATTTTTCGCAGATGGAGCACCTGGGTGGATAGATGAGATCAATGAATTGGCCGAAAAAACTCATTTTGGATTAACCCCAGACTCACGGTGACAAAGGAAATGCTCGCAAAATTATTCACCACCCGCTCGCTTCACTCATTAGAGGCGTCGCTAACGATTGCCTATCCATATCAAGCATTCAGAATCTCTGCGTACCCTGCGTCTTCGCGGTGGGATCGTTTAATATGAGAAGTTTTACTCCTGAGACTCCTTTACAAAATCCTCAAAAGAACAATCAGGATTGATGCCAGGACATGCATCTTTTGCCATTTCCCAATTATATGCATCTTTCAAGTTGGCAGGGTAGAAGGGCCATAGAATGCATGGGGCGGGTTTGACAGGGTGGATCAAGCAACGCTTCTCTTGATCATAAAATATGCAGTACTTGTTCGCCCCTGTCTTAATGGAAAACCGGCCACGCTTTTTATCACAATATTGCGTGACAAAAGATGCGGGTTTCATCTCAAGGAAGTTGGCAATCCTCTCTATTTCATCCTCTTTGACAAAGATGCCCCCTTTCCCGTAGCAGCAGGTTCCGCACATCTTGCATTCAAAAGCCTTCATAATAAGTGCCTAAAGTGAGCTAAAGTGCCCCGCCGTCGCCAGTTCGCCTCGAATACTCGAGTATGGCCAAGCAGTACGGGACGAACGGCCAGAAAGATTTGCTCAGAAATGGCTATGGCGGGCAAGCTAAAGTGTGTAAAGTTGAAAGAAGAAAAGAGAGACCCGATTCCATACGCGACTACTCAACGACTTAACTATTCAACCACTCAGCCAATTAACTTCTCTAGGTTCCAGTCGACGAGGAGTCTTAGGCGCCTGTCGTCCTGCTTTGTCCTGTAAACAAGTTGGCCATTTTTCAGACCGTGCAGGAAAAGATCCTTCGTGATAGCCACATCGTGTTGGCAATACTCTATCAATTTCTCCATCTCCCCTTGTCTGAACCACTCCACGGCCTGAAGGCCGTCTGCCGTCTTAGCCTGATTGAGGGTCTCCTGGGCAAGATGGTCTAGCGAAAGCCGAAAGCCGAGCCGTTGATATATGTCCTCAAGGATATCAAAAGTGTTGAGCTCCTTGAAATCCTTTCCCGTGTAAGCGCTCAGGACCGTGTAGTCAAATCGTCTGATATTGAAACCAACCACCAAATTCGCCTTCTCCAGATTGGCCAGGAGATCATCAATTTCATCTTCTGTAAAGCTGATGAACCTTTTTTCAATACTGTCAAAGATTACGGCCACTGAAACTCTCATGAGATGCGTATTATGCCATCCCCCCACATCCTCAGCTGTCTTTTGGGTCTCTAGATCAAAATAGACGATCCTCGGTTGGGTCTGCTGCGGTTGAGGTTCCTCTTTTTGGCCCGGAATCGGCACAGTTTCTTCCTCTCCGTCTGCGTCGGAAATCTGACTGAGCGAGAGGTGGCCAAGAAGAAATTCCAAGATGATCACTGCCGCTCCCTTGTTCAGCGGTTTGTTTCCTGAACCACATTTGGGAGAATGGATGCATGAGGGACATCCTTCCTCGCATTCACAATTCTTTATAAGATCCAGAGTCCCTTCAAGCAATTCCAGAATGACTTCAAACCCGCGTTGAGCAAGGCCCAC
>JASFIT010000170.1:0-9280 GCA_050122535.1 Desulfobacteraceae bacterium
GAAGCGAAAAGGCATGATCCACATCAAGATGTTCCAGAAAGAGACGATGCCATCCTGATCCTTCGTAATCAATGACGCTGTTTACATAGGGCGATATGATATCAACCCCCGGAGACCTCCCCACCAGGACGATCTCCGTTGAACACCTCAGCTGAGCAATCGCTGGCATCAACATCAGCGTGTCGCCCAAGGCAGACGGTCTAATGATCAGTGCTTTCAATACGAAATCAGCTCCATCCTAGAAATTCCGTCTATAAATGAGCAAACCCGTAATTCGAGGAATCATCTTATTAAGCTTTGATCCGTTGTGGAAAATAAGATACCATGAGCGCGCTCATATATAAAGAGAAGGAGGTATGGCCACAAAATGTCGCGCAAGACGGAGAGGATTCGAGTTGGAGCTGCACAGATTTCCCCTTACTTCTTCGACAAAGAAAAGACCCTAGAAAAGACCTGCCAATATATCCAGGAGGCGGGTAAACTGGGTCTAGACCTGGTGGTTTTTCCAGAGGTCTATTTCTGCGGTTATCCCTACTGGAGGGGCAATGTTACCGTTCGTCAGTCCACGGAACTTGCGGCAAAAATGATCAGAAGCGCCATCAGGTGGAACGGCGAAGAAGCCAATCAGATGGCCGAGGTGGCAAGGAAGGCCAAAGTCAACTGTGTGATCGGTTGCAATGAACTGAGCGATCAGCCGGGGAGCGGCACCATTTTCAATTCCCTCATTGTGATCAGCCGAGAGGGAAAGGTGGTGGGACGTCACAGGAAACTCATGCCTACACATTCGGAGAGGGTCTATTGGGGTATGGGGGACGCAAGTGATATCAGAGCTTTTCAGCTTGACATAGGTACAGTGGGGGCGAGCATCTGCTATGAGCACCATATGACACTTTTGAGGGCTGCCATGGCCATTAAAGGAGAAGAGATCCACTGCGCCTTGTGGCCCGGCTGGTGGAGCGTAGACCGTCATCTGGGAGCGAAGACGGCAGACCCAGAGTCCAAAACATGTGATATTGAGAGCGCCGTTCGCCAACATGCCATTGAGAACCAGGTCTTCGTGATCAGTTCCAGCTGGTACCTCAAAAAGGAGGACATCCCAGCTGAACTCAAAGACGTGGTGAAGTACAATCTCGCCGTGGGAGGGAGCTGTATTGTGAATCCTGCTGGGGTCATTATCGAAGGCCCTGTTTTCAATGAAGAGACCCTTGTTCATACAGAAATTGACTTGGGTGAGAGGGACTTGGCAAAGGCCTATTTTGATTGTATTGGCCACTACTCCAGACCAGATCTCCTGAGCCTGCGGATCCATGATGAGGCCTGGACACCCACTGGCCCAAAGAAGCTCTAGAGGCTGACGGAAAACGCCCATCTGCTGCGTTACCCTCATCCCTCGTCACTGCGGCGTACTTCTCTGTACGCCTCATTCCTCGGGATTTCGGAAGCCTTGCATACGGACATTTTCCATCAGCCTCTAAAAGTCGGTTTTTCGACAGTTTCCTAGTGAGGAGGTGAAATATGGCAGAATATATTCAGATTTTCACCACAACAGAGAAAAAGGATGATGCCGAGGTCATTTCAAGGGAGATCGTGGAAAAGAGACTGGCTGCATGTGCACAGGTCGTGGGTCCCATAATGAGCACGTACTGGTGGAATGAAGAGATCGAAAGGACAGAAGAATGGCTCTGCATTATGAAAAGCCGAAGGGATCTCTACAATGAATTGGAAAATGCAGTCAAAAGCATTCACCCCTATGAGGAGCCGGAAATTGTAGCCCTACCTATCGTTTCAGGAAGTCAGAGTTACTTGAAGTGGCTGGACCAGGAAGTCAAGCCTGGTTGATCAGAGGCGACCAGGATTTAACATTTTTCATTTATTATTGATAAATGCTTTTATGTGGCACATTCGGAGGTGTCGCCTCCGAGCTTTGAGAGGGCGTGTTTCAAGGCGGGCAGTACGGCGGAGAGGTTATCCTTCACCCCTCCGGGACTTCCGGGGAGATTGACGATCAAACAGGATCCACGGACGCCCACCATGGCACGAGATATCATGGCATGGGGCGTTTTCTTCAGACTTTCAGCCCTCATGGCTTCGGCCATGCCTGGCACCTCGTAATCAATGGCTTTCTTCATGGCCTGAGGGGTCACATCCGTTGGGCTGAGCCCAGTGCCTCCTGAAGTGATGATTAGAGAAAGCCCTAGATTGTCCACCCATTCCATGAGCGTGTTTACAATCTGATGGAGTTCATCAGGCACGATCCCCTTTTTGAGGATAGAGAATCCCTTTTCCTCTAACATTCGGGCCGCAAGCTTTCCACTCTCATCCTCTCTTCTGCCCTGAGAGGCCTTATCACTAATCGTTAAGACCCCGGCCCTAAACGTTTCTTCCATGTAGTATGCCCTACGCTGTCTTCCTGGCTCCGCTAATCACCTTCTCTGCTAACTGGGCTGGAACCTCCTCATAATGGGAATGTTCCATTTGGAAAGTCCCGCGGCCGCCTGTAATGGAGTTCAAATCAAGGGCATATTGGAGGACCTCGGCCATAGGGACCTGTGCCATAATAACCTGGTATCTCCCCTGCGTGTCCATTCCCATAACCCTACCTCGCCGACCGTTAAGGTCGCCCATCACATCTCCCATTGCTTCTTCGGGCACAGTGATCTCCATTTTCATGATGGGCTCAAGGATAACGGGGTTCGCGTCTTGCAGCGCCTTTTTGAGACACATGCTAGCGGCTATTTTGAAAGCCATCTCCGAGGAATCCACATCGTGGGATTTGCCATCATAAAAACGGACCTTCAAGTCAACCACAGGGTAGCCCGCCAGAATGCCGCTCTTAATGGCGTCGTTCAGTCCTTTTTCCACAGCGGGCACGAAACTTCGAGGGACATTCATTCCTGTGAGGGCCTCATCAAACTCGAAACCTAAACCCCTGTCCAGTGGTGAGACATCGAAATGGACTTCAGCAAATTGGCCTCGGCCTCCTGTCTGCTTTTTGTGACGATAAATGACCTTATTTACAGGTTTCTTGATAGTCTCTTGGTAAGGGACCTTCACAGGCTTCAGGTTGACTTCCACCCCAAATTTCCGTTTTAGCTTTTCGCAGGTTGCCTCTAAATGTATTTGTCCTGTTCCTGAAAGGACGATTTCAGATGTTGCCTGATCCCTTTCCAGTCTAAGGGTGGGATCCTCTTCAAGCAGTCTAGCAAGGGAGCTGAAGACCTTATCCTCACTCCCTTTCACTTTTGCCTCAACAGCATAGGAGAGAGCCGGTGGAAGCGGCTCAGTGGGCGTGTAAATGATTGGATCGTTTTCCAGACACAGCGTATTCCCTGTTTGCGTCGCTTTTAACTTGGGAATGGCAACGATATCCCCCGCAACGGCCATTTCCGTAGGCTGTTGCTTTTTGCCCTCTAAAAGAAATATCTGCCCAAATTTCTCTCTGCTCCTCTTATTGGCGTTATAAACATTTGATTCAGCATTCAGCGTTCCGGACAACACCCTGAGCAGGCTCAGCTTTCCTGCAAAAGGATCAGCTACTGTTTTAAAGACAAGGGAAGAGAAGGGGGCGTCCGGGTCCGGACTTCTTTGGATAGACTCTTCTCCAACCCGGGGGACACCCTCAAAAGGTCCCCTATCAACAGGGGCGGGGACTCCTTGAACGATGAGATCCATTAACTGAGGGACGCCCATATTCAGGGTTGCCGACCCACAAATGATGGGCACCAGCAGTCCTGACTTAATGGCCTGGACAAAAGTCTCCTCTATCTCCCGGGCGGAGAGTTCTTCCCCTTCCAAATACTTTTCCATCAATTCATCATTGGCTTCCACAATGTTTTCTATTAGCTTTTCTCGCCATTCTTCTGTCGTCTCCAGCATATCTTCAGGGACCTCTGATTGTTGGAATTTACCGCTCCCATCTTTATTGTAAGTATAGGCTTTCATTTTGATGAGATCGACCAAACCCTGGAACTTATCCTCTGAACCTATGGGCAAAAAGACGGGCGAAGCTTTGACATTGAAGGCTTTGATGATTTCATTCACGACTCCAAAAAAATCGGCTCGCTCCCTGTCCATTTTGTTAACAAAAATGATCCGTGGAAGGTTTTGTTCATCTGCGAAGGCCCAGACCTTTTCTGTCCCTATCTTGACGCCCGCCGTTGCATCAATAACAACGACTACCCCATCGGCAGCCTGGAGCGCAAAGCGGGTATCGGAAAGAAAATTGTCATCCCCTGGTGTATCAATCAGGTTGATATAGGACTTTTTCCAATCGCAATGATGAAAAGATGTGCTAATGGTTATTCTTCTTTTCACTTCCTCCGGTTCAAAGTCCAAGTTTGACGTGCCATCATCCACGCTGCCAAGCCTCTTTGTCGCCTTTCCGTTCAGAAGCATGGCCTCTCCAAGGGAAGTTTTGCCCGAACCCACATGGGCCACGAAGGCAACGTTTCGCAGTTGTTCACTGTTCCTTTTCATATCAAATTCCTTTCCGTAGAGGCCGTCGGAAAACGCCCATCTGCTGCGTTACCCTCATCCCTCGTCACTGCGGCGTACTTCTATGTGCGCCTCGTTCCTCAGGATTTCGGAAGCCTTGCATCTGGACATTTACCATCAGCCTCACACAAGCCAGTCTTTCGACAGTCTCGTAAGCATTTTCCCCACCGGGTATTGGAAGGGAATAGGGGAAATTAGATCAAGATTTCCAAAACAAACAAAACGGATTGTCATCCGAGACGTTTGTGACTCAAGACGGATATCCCGCGGGAGCTTAAATGAAATCCACTACCCGGAATACATTGATGGATTTAGGGGGAAGATGATTCCCAAAAACTTTAAAATTACATTAACAGCGAAAATAAAGTCAAGCCCAGAATATGAACCGTGATTTTTTGATTGCCAATTGTCGGAAATATGTTATCTTATTGATTTTTCCATAATAACCTGACGCCTTGGATGAAATGCGGCTTGCTAACCTAACAGTGTCTTTTATTGATTATTTGAGATCGCAGAAAGGATATTCGGATCACACCGTCAAAAACTATCAGGTTGATTTAAAGCATTTTCTAAACTTTTTGGCTGATAAAGAGAAGTCAGCAGGAAGAAAAGAGACTGCCCCGGCGTTGGAATCCGTTGATTTCCTGGTGATCCGGGAATATTTGGGAAGGCTGTACGGCCGATACAAACGCACAACAATCGCCCGGAAGCTTTCAGCAATCCGATCATTTTTTTACTTCCTCGAGAGGAAAGGTTTAATTCTGAGTAATCCTGCGGCCGACATCTCCAGTCCTAAGCGGGGAAAGTATATACCTACCCATCTTCCGGTGGATGAGATGTTCAGGCTTCTAGAAGGACCTGATAAGGCGAAGCCGCTTGGCTTGCGGGACTTGGCCATACTGGAGATGCTCTATTCATGTGGTATCCGCGTAAGTGAACTGTCAGGTCTCAATCTATCGAGCATTGATTCTGACCAGCGTCTGGTCAAGGTGGTGGGCAAAGGAAACAAAGAGAGAATCTTACCCTTTGGCAGGAAAGCATTAAGGGCCATCGAAGATTATATTGAAGCAACACGCCCGCTCAGGGAAAAGGCCCAGAGGGATCCTCAAGACGCACCTCTTTTTATCAACTTTCGAGGGGGTCGTCTCACTACCCGGAGCATCGGGAGGATTGTGAAGAAATATGCGACTCAGTGTGGCCTCATGACTGAGATCACACCTCATTCTTTGAGGCATACTTTTGCCACCCATCTCCTAGACGGAGGGGCAGATCTGCGGTCTGTTCAGGAACTTCTGGGCCATGCGAGTCTCTCCACCACCCAGAAATACACCCATGTGAGCCTTGAAAAGCTCATGGAGGTTTATGATAAGGCCCATCCGAGGAGCTGAGAAGTAAGCAGTAAAGAGTAAGCACTAAGCAGTAAGCAGAAGGGATACCCGTAGGATGCATCAAAGTGACTCTAAAACCCTAAGGGCGACGACCATTCTTGCGGTTCGGAAGGATGGCAGGGGCGTCATGGCCGGAGATGGCCAGGTGAGCATTGGCGAGACCATTATGAAGCACAAGGCCACCAAGGTGAGGTTCATGTACAAGGACCGGGTCTTGGTGGGTTTTGCCGGGACCGCGGCAGATGCCTTCAACCTTTTCGAGAGGCTGGAGGCCAAGCTGGAAAAGTTCAACGGAAACCTGACCCGAGCCGCCGTTGAGCTTGCCAAGGACTGGCGTACGGATAAGATCCTAAGGAGACTAGAGGCCCTGCTCCTTGCAATGGATAATGAGCATACCCTGATCATTTCGGGCACCGGGGATGTGATTGAGCCCGATGAACCTGTGGCCGCCATAGGTTCCGGCGGGCCCTATGCCCAAGCAGCAGCCCGGGCCCTTAGAGCGCATTCTGATCTGGACGCCCCGTCCATTGCCCGGGAAGCCATGAAAATAACCGCTTCCATCTGCCTCTATACCAATGAGCAGATCGTCGTCCACGAGATTGGACAAAAGGAATAGAAATGGAACTTGATCAAGTACACAATCAACATTCCATGAAGATGTTAACACCAAGGGAGATTGTCTCCGAGCTTGACAAATACATCATTGGGCAAGATCAGGCCAAGCGTTCTGTGGCCATTGCCTTGAGAAATAGGTGGCGCAGGCAACAGGTGCCGCCGGAACTCAGGGATGAAATCGCTCCCAAAAACATCATCATGATTGGTCCAACCGGCGTTGGGAAGACCGAAATCTCAAGGCGTCTCGCAAGGCTTGCCAAATCCCCTTTTCTCAAGGTGGAGGCCACTAAGTTTACCGAGGTGGGATACGTGGGCCGGGATGTGGAATCCATGATCAGAGATCTGACCGAGTTGGCGGCGAACATGGCCAAAAAAGAGGAGCAAGAGAATGTGAAGGCAAAGGCGCGGGAACTGGCCGAGGAGAGGCTTCTTGACATCCTGCTTCCAAAAAGAAGGGAAGAGATGCGTGAGGAAGAGGGCGGGGATAAAGAAAAAGTCCTGGAGGTGGTGAAGGGGGATAAGCCGGAAGGCCATTCGACCCGCGAGAAATTGAGACGGCTGCTGAGAGATGGGAAGCTGGATGCGCGCTACGTGGAGCTGGAGACGGCCAACAAAAATGTTCCCATGGTTGAAATCTTTTCCAGTGCGGGCCTGGAAGAGATGGAATTCAATGTCAAGGAGGTTTTCGGAAATCTCTTTCCCGCAAAGAAGAAAAAGAGACGAATGAAGATACCAGAAGCGATAGAGATTCTGTTCCAGGAAGAATCCCAGCGTCTTATCGATATGGATAAGGTCATAGAAGAGGCGATACGCATGACAGAGCAAAACGGGATCATCTTCCTGGATGAACTGGACAAAATCGCGGGTTCCGAGTCCCGATACGGGCCGGATGTATCTCGAGAGGGTGTCCAGCGAGATCTTCTACCTATTGTGGAGGGGTCCACGGTGATTACCAAGTATGGAATGGTGAAAACCGATCACATCCTCTTTATTGCAGCAGGGGCCTTTAATGCGAGCAAACCGTCAGACCTTTTGCCGGAACTCCAGGGCAGGTTTCCCATCAGGGTGGAACTCGGATCCCTCTCTCAGGAGGATTTCATTCGCATTCTAAAGGAACCGCAAAATGCCCTGATCACGCAGTACGAGGCACTCCTTGAGACGGAGGAGATCGATCTGAGATTTGAAGAATCAGCCATTAAGGAGATTGCCTCCATTGCCAGCAAGGTCAACGAACGCATGGAGAACATAGGTGCACGGCGCCTGCATACGGTCATGGAGAAACTCCTAGATGAGATATCCTTTGATGCCCCGGATATGGCCACAAAAAAGGTCGTTATTGACAAGAAATATGTGGCAGAAAAGCTGAGGGATATTCTAGAGGACGAAAACTTAAGTAGATATATTCTGTAAAGAGATGTCATTTGCCAATTGATTATCGGGTTTCTGGAGATAGCTATAATCGTCCTCTTATGTTATTCCCGCTCCGCATCAAGTGCGGGATAAACTGCAGCGGGAATCCAGTGATTCCATTTCTTTCTGGACTCCCGCCGGAGTCTATCCCCGCGAAGGCGGGGGCGGGAGTGACTTGTGGCGAAGTTCTTAAACGAGGCATTAGTTTCCATAACTGACCATAGATTCATGAAGCCGCGAGAATGTCATGAGAGACGGAAATAACAGATGACCAAAGCCAAAACAGATATAGCAAAAGTTCTTATCGAAGCCTTGCCCTATATCCGGCGATTCAACAATGCCACCATCGTGGTCAAGTACGGCGGGCATGCCATGGTTGATGAAAAGCTGAAGAAGAACTTCGCCCTGGACATTATTCTCATGAAGTACGTGGGGCTCAATCCTATTGTGGTGCACGGTGGTGGGCCTCAGATAGGCAATTTCCTGAATAAGCTCTCCATTGAGTCTGAATTTGTGGATGGAATGCGGGTGACCGATAAACAGACCATGGACGTGGTGGAGATGGTCCTGGTAGGGAAGGTGAACAAAGAGATCGT
Source organism: Desulfobacteraceae bacterium (assembly GCA_050122535.1). Classification (GTDB taxonomy): domain Bacteria; phylum Desulfobacterota; class DSM-4660; order Desulfatiglandales; family HGW-15; genus JASFEQ01. Next base: position 8,504 of record JASFIT010000170.1, read on the forward strand.
GGCCCTTATCAATCAGAACGGTGGTCAATCCATAGGGCTCTCTGGTAAGGACGGTAAACTCATCACCGCGAAAAAGATGAAATATGTCAAAGATATGGGAGGAGATCAACCACCCGAGATCATTGACATGGGCATGGTGGGGGAGATCACATCGGTGAACAACCAGGTTCTCGAGAATCTTTTGGAGGGCCAGTTTGTCCCGGTCATAGCCCCTGTTGGTGCGGGCAAAAAGGGTGAAACATACAATATTAATGCCGACCTGGTGGCAGGACGCATAGCCGCTTCTCTGAAGGCCAGGAAATTGATTCTTCTCACAGATACGGAGGGGGTTCTTAATAAAGAGGGAAAGCTGATCTCCTCACTCAAAAAGAAGGAGGCCCCAAAGCTAATAAAGAATGGCACCGTCAAGGGAGGTATGATTCCGAAAGTGAATTGTTGTCTGGAGGCCCTGAAAGGTGGGGTCAAGAAGGCCCATATCGTTGACGGGCGCAAGGCGCATGCCATTTTGTTAGAGATATTCACCAAAACTGGAGTTGGCACGGAGATCGTGCACTAGTCACTGGTCATTCGTCACTAGTCATTCGTCATTTGTTCCATTTCTAATTGAAAACTACACTGGTGATTTTACATTGCAAATGACCAATGACAAATGACTAAGGACGAATGCCAAGGAGTGAGTGAGCAGATGGAGAGTAGTTCCAGCCTTGCAGACAAATATATGTTTCAGACGTACAGCCGTTTTCCTCTCACCCTGGTGAAGGGAAAAGGCTGTCGGGT
>JASFIT010000171.1:0-9249 GCA_050122535.1 Desulfobacteraceae bacterium
ACTTGTAACTCTGATAATCATCTTCTGTTTGCCGTCTCAGGTTTTGGCTGGGGACTTTGATGGGTCCAAGCCTCTACTCTGTGCCATCATTGAAATCTATGACTGTGGGGCAGAAGGTGAATGCGAGAAGGCTACACCCGAGGAAGTCGATGCACCTCGGTTTTTCAAGATCGATTTTGAGCAGAAGAGGATCAGTGGAACTCTGGAAACCGGTCAGAAGAGGACGACGCAGATCATTGGGATGGAGCGCGTTGATGGCAAGCTCATCTTGCAGGGTGTGGATCAAGGCACGGGCTGGAGCGCGGTCATTAGGGAGGCAAACGGAAAGGTGACCCTGAGTGGAACAGGCGACCAGGTGGTGTTTGCCGTGTTCGGCGCCTGCATCGCACAGTAGGCGTGGATCGATTCGCTCTCACTAACGGAACCACCCAGGAGATTTCCCTTACGGGTTGTCAGCTCAGTCGGATCGCAAATGCCTGTCCGCGTAGATGATGAAAAATGAGCCAGATGAAGGAGACTTAGCATGAAACGAAGAATCATCTTTTCCTTTTTTATCCTAGGGACCATTCTTTTGACCGTTACAGGGCTGCATAGCGCTCAAGAAAAAAGCGCGGGGATTGAACCAAAGGCCGACAAAATCTTACGGCAAATGGGTGATTACATAGGGGACCTCCAGCAGTTCACTATTCACATCGAGAACAGTATAGACACCATACTGGAATCCGGCATGAAATTAGAGATTGGTCGGGGCGTTGATGTTTTTGTGAGACGGCCAAACCGGCTTCGGGTGAACATCAGGGGAGATGTGGAAAATCAGCAGTTATTCTATGATGGAAAGACCATGACACTTTACGGGGAAGACGTGAATTATTATGCGACCATTGCCGTTCCCACGAATATGGAAGCGGCTTTGGATCATGCCATTGACGCCTTCGGGTTGGAAGCCCCTGTGGCCGAGCTGATTTACAGAAATTCTTACGGCATTCTGACTGAAAACGTTGAATCCGGTTTTTATGTGGGTTTGAGCCAAGTGCTCGGGGTGGAATGCCACCATCTAGCTTTTCGGCAAGAGGACATCGACTGGCAAATCTGGATTGAAAACAGCGAGACGCCATTGCCCAGAAAGTTTATTATCACCAGCAAATGGCTTACGGGGGCTCCCCAATTTACGGCCCTGCTGACCGATTGGAAGGTCTCTGCCCAATTGAACGATACACTGTTCACCTTTGTCGTGCCGCACAACGCTGAAAAGATCGAGTTTCTGCCCATTGAAAACGTGGTGACATACCCGAAAAAAGCAAACTAAGGAGCCGAATATGAACACGCATACTTCAGAAAAAGAACTTTCAAGGGCACCACGAAAATTTCCTCTCCTGGTCCTCATATTTCTTGCCTTAGTCCTCGGTTTTCCCCTGCCTAACACGACGAATAGCGTTTTATTTGGTGTTGCGGAAGCCAGAATAGGCCGTCCTGCCAGCCCGGGCAGCGCTGCTGGAGTTCACCGCCGACATACGCGAAGAACCGTCCGCAGACACGTCGCGGTAGGGACCCGGGTACACACCTTGCCTGCGGGTTGCACCAACGTAGTAAGGGGGGGTGTGAGCTACCACCATTGCGGCGGGGTCTACTACCGACCTTACTATGAGGGTAACAAGGTGGTCTATGTGGTTGAGGAGCCTTAGCCCTGGGTTAGCGGGTGGATAAGTAGCACTTAGTCATTGCCACTTGACGAGTGTTATGGATATCCATGGAGAATCAACGGAATAACGATAGTTTTACTTCTTCCCAAAGCCAGATCGTAACACCATGTTATTTATTTTACCTGATCTACCTGTCAGGAAATTTCTTGCTGATTGACCGAAGAGGTGGGGATAGACAGATTCCATGGTGGGAACAGAGTCTTCGATACCCAATGTGAGCTATAATCGACCGACCGACGACACCTTCGTTATCCAGTTCACGGGCAGATGGAAAATCGGAGAAGAGCTGCCTTCCCCCGATGATGTGGGCAAGCAACTTGAATCCGGGCCCCGGGTTGGACGCGTCTCCTTTCAAACCAGTAGGCTCACCGGTTGGGACACCGGCCTGCTCACCTTCCTGACCAAGGTGATTGATCAGTGCAAGCAGCTCCAGATCCGCGTGGAGAAAGATGGACTGCCTCATGGGGTACAACGTCTTCTGGAACTCGCCTCCGCGGTTCCGGAGAAAAAAGAGGCTCGCAAGAAGATTGAGCGAGAGTCCTTTCTGGCTCATGTCGGTTCGGATGTCATCAGTTTCGTGCGATCGGCAAGTGAAATGCTCAATTTCATCGGCGAGGCCTTCTTCGCCTTTTTGAAGCTGTTGGTTGGCAAAGCACGTTATCGGCGCACTGACCTCACCCTGACTATTCAGGAGTGCGGCGCCCAAGCGCTCCCTATTGTCTCATTGATTAGTCTTCTCGTGGGCCTGATTCTCGCGTTTGTTGGAGCCGTACAGCTTCGGTTGTTCGGTGCGGAGATCTACGTGGCCGATCTGGTAGGAATCGCTATGGTCCGTGTGATGGGCGCTGTTATGGCGGGAATTATTATGGCGGGCCGTACAGGGGGTTCTTTCGCCGCACAGTTGGGCACCATGGAGACGAACGAGGAGATCGATGCGTTGAAGACACTGGGCATCTCTCCCATGGAATATCTGGTGCTTCCCCGGATGCTCGCTCTTATGTTTATGATGCCCCTTCTCTGCCTTTATGCAAACGTGATGGGCATACTGGGCGGCCTGGTTATCGGCGTAGGCATGCTCGATCTAGGCCTGATCCAGTATTACGACCAGACCGTGAACGCGGTGGGTCTTAATGACCTCTTTATCGGGCTCTTCCAGGGTGCTGTGTTCGGTGCCCTGGTGGCCCTTGCCGGTTGCCTGAGAGGAATGCAGTGCGGACGTAGTGCTTCCGCGGTCGGAGATGCAGCCACATCGGCGGTAGTGACGGGTATTGTCAGCATCATCGTGGCTACTGCGATCATAACAGTCATCTGCGATGTACTCAGGATATAGTAGGAATGCACTAGGAGCGAAAGGAGGTGGGTAATAAACCACGCATTTAGCAGACCATAATCTGGTTTTAAACGCGATATAGGGATAATGGGAGTAACTTATGACTCAAAAATATAAACGAAAGGAGAGAGTTATGAAACGTGTAATAGGATTGATTTTTATTATTGGTATGTGTTGCATGATGCTCCTCAGCACACCCCCGGTTTACGCAGGGGAGGAAGGGATTAAAATCGGTCAGCTCGTGATTGAAGCTGTTCCCGGCACAAGACAGAACCTTATTGTCAAGTCCTCTGCTGACATCAAAGGGCTTTTTACGGACACTAAAGGGAAGAAAGAGTATTACATCGGTGAGACGGGTGTCAAACTCGGTCTAAATCTGAATATTAAGGAAGGGGAGAAGATCTATTATACTGTCTTCTCTGTGGCCTCAGAATACAAGACCGGTTCCTATGCGCTGCAAGGACGATACTTCGGCCAGAGGGTAAGCGTCGCTGCAAAGGCCGGCGCTGGAGCGGCATTACTTATCGGAGGCTTTAAGAAAAGCTTTACTTTACAGCCACTGGCCCTTCAAGAGGTCAAGGGCTGGGGGGTAGATGCGGGGCTCGGTTATCTCTATTTGCAAAAAGATCCCACGCAGTAATAAGTTCAACTGTGGCTTTTGCTCGAAAGGGTAAAAGCCATGGCTGAAAAGTTTTGTTCATATTCTTGTGGTAATTGAGGCGGGGTGGTGGGAGCTTCAAGGTTCCCCTACCCTGCCAGAATTGAGAAATGACGAATCAAGGAGAAGCTCACGTCACAGTGAAAGATCTTACCATGGCCTACGGCAGTTTCGTGGTCATGCGGGACCTCAATTTCACCATCAACCGCGGCGACGTCTTTATCATCATGGGCGGAAGCGGCTGCGGCAAAAGCACCTTGATGAGGCATATGGTCGGCCTCAAATCGCCAGCCAAAGGCCAAATTCTTTACGAAGATGTGAGCTTCTGGGAGGCTGAACCTGCTGAGCGGGACCGCCTCATGAGGGGTGTGGGTATTCTTTACCAGAGTGGTGCCCTGTGGAGTTCTCTGACCCTGGCAGAAAATGTGGCCCTCCCGCTGGAGCAATATACGGATCTCAGTGCCAGCGACATCAATGACATCGTCTCGCTGAAGCTTTCACTGGTGGGTCTGGCGGGTTTTGAGGAGTTCTACCCCTCAGAGATAAGCGGTGGAATGCGCAAAAGGGCCGGTCTGGCCCGCGCCATGGCTCTGGACCCAGAGATCCTGTTTTTTGATGAGCCTTCGGCAGGACTGGACCCCATCAGCGCCCATCTGCTGGACCAGTTGATCCTTCAACTCCGGGAAAGTCTGGGAGCCACGGTGGTGGTGGTAACGCACGAACTGGCAAGCATTTTTGCCATAGGCAACAACTCCGTATTTCTGGATGCAGACACAAGGACCATGACCGCTGTCGGGGATCCTAAGAAACTACGCGACGAGTCGCCCGACCCTAAAATTAGAACCTTCCTTCTGAGAGGAGAAGGGAAAAATTGAATTTTGAAGTGGGAATGGGGAATTTGGAATTATTGAAATTTTTATAGTCGATTCCATTGAGAGGCACGTCGTCGTGGCAAAGACCAATGAGGATACATAGGTTATGAGCAAACCAGCAAGTAAGACAATGATTGGTGGCTTTGTGGTTCTGGCGTTCGCTCTGGCGATTGCCAGTGTTTTGGCTTTCGGTACCGGCAAGTTCTTTGAAAAGACCTACAAATTTGTGCTCTTTTTTGACGGCTCTGTGAAGGGGCTCGATCCGGGCGCTTCTGTGATCTTTCGGGGTGTCAAGGTTGGGTCGGTAGAAAGCGTTGTATTGCGCGCCGACCCCAAGACCGTTTCCGCCAAAATCCCGGTGACCATAAACATAGACCCGAGCAATGTAGAGTTTGCCTCCTCAGAATTTACCCAGGACCCTTACAGAGACTTTTCATTAATGATAGAAAAAGGTCTGAGAGCCCAGCTGACCATTCAGAGTCTGGTGACGGGTCAACTGATGATCGAATTGGATTTCCATCCCGACGAACCTATTAGACTCGCCGGTGAAGACGAAAAATATCCAGAGATTCCTACAATTCCGACCCCCCTAGATAAACTGGCTGGAACCCTCAAGGAGCTCGACTTAAAAGCGCTCTATCAAAAACTATTATCCTTGGTCGACGGAATTGACGAAGTCGTGCACGACCCTGATGTGAAAGAATCCATCCATTCACTTCGACTCGCTCTGGACGATGCCCGAAAGCTTTTGCAGGGCACGGATGTGCAGGTCCAGGCCGTGGGGACCAGCGCTGAGAGCACGCTAAAAGATTATGGGAAGCTTGCGAGGAATATTGACACGGAGATAAAACCAGTGGCATCCAATGTGAACAAGGCCCTGAAAGAATATGATAAGCTTGCCCGTGACGTGGACGCCCAGGTGGAACCACTGGCCTCAAGTATAGACAAGACCCTTGTGGACGCTCGTGCTGCGCTGAAACAAGGAGAGAAGACCCTGGCTACTGCCGAATACGACTTGTCTGAGGATTCCACAACGATGTACGAACTGAACAACACCCTGAGAGAGTTTTCTGCTATGGCGCGCTCCATTCGTCAGTTGGCCGACTACCTGAAACAACACCCTGAGGCCCTGCTCACGGGTAAAAAGCCATCTGGAGGTGAATAAGATGCGTCTTTCTCATTTTTCCCGATTCCTTTTGTTTGCATTCGTAGGATGGCTGTTATTTTTGCTGGGATGTGCGACTACCAGCAAACAAGCCAGATTCTATAAACTGAGTTCCGTTGGTACTCAGGAGGCACCGTCCCAAACACAAGCAACGGGCCAAGGCCTGGGGATCGGTATTGGGCCCATAAAGTTTCCGGACCATCTGGACCGGCCACAAATCGTAACCCGGACCAGTGCCAATGCGATGCAACTAAGCGAGTTTGATCTATGGGCCGGATCTTTGAGGGAGGATTTTTCTCGTGTTCTGGCCGAAAATCTCTCAATCCTCCTATCCACAGATTACATCTTCATCTACCCATTCACAAAATCAACACCCATCGACTATAAGGTGGCGGTGGAGGTTGTCCGTTTCGACGGGGAGCTTGGAAAGAGCGCTGCGCTGACCGCGCGTTGGACCGTGATGGAGGGCGACAGAAAGGCGTTAAAATTTGTACGAAGGTCTAAGATTACAGGGGCGGTCGATGATAGTAACTATGAGGCGATGGTGGCGGCCTTAAGCCGGACTGTTGAAAGTCTGAGCCGCGAGATTGCTGAATCCATACGGTCCCTGTCCAGATAATGCTATCCTATCTGGGAGAAAGCACGGGGAGCCTCTTATGACCCCAAACTTCAGGGAGGTAATAACGATGAAAAGAGAGATGGGCATACGATTTTGCATTAACGCCCTGATGCTGCTGGCGATGGCCATTTTTTTCTCAAGCTGCGCAGGAACGCAACCCGTCGAGGCGGATCGGGACATGGGCCGGGAAGTGGTGAAACAAGTCGAGGCGGAGATGGGCATCCTCAACGATCCTAGCAGGACGGAGTACCTGAACGCCCTGGGTCAACGCCTTGTGCGCACGCTCGGTGACCAGCGTTTTGTATATTCATTCCAAATCGTGGATCAACCCGAGTCCAATGCTTTTGCCGCACCCGGTGGATACGTGTTCGTATCACGGGGCCTACTCGCTCTGACCAATAACGAGGACGAGCTGGCCAATGTCATTGGTCATGAAATCATCCACGTAAGCCAGCGCCACACCGCCAAACAGCTGGCCAAGGCTCGTGCGCCAAGCCTATTGGCCTTGCCCGGTGCGGTCGTAGGCAGTGTGGTGAGCGAGAGTGTGGGCAATCTCATTAATGCACCCGTTATGACTCTGGGGGCAGCCTACATGGCCAAGCACAGCCGTTCTGATGAATTTGAGGCAGACCGCCTGGGGCAGAGACTTGCTGCTCAGTCGGGCTTTGATCCCGTCGCTTTAGGCACCGTCCTGGCTCGTCTTGAAAAGGAAGCGGCGCTTCGCACAGGTCAGGCGAGGCGGCCTGGCTTCTTTGATACGCACCCCACCACGCCTGACCGCGTCAAGCGAATCAAGACAGATGCACAAACAATCCAATGGTCTCGGCGGCCTGGGATCACTCCTAACGCACCCGATTACCTGCGTAAACTAGATGGACTCTTGGTAGGCGAGGACCCCTCAATGGGGGTGTTTCAGGGCCGGAAGTTCCTTCAGCCTGTACTCGACTTTGCCATCCAATTCCCCTTGGGTTGGATGGCAGCGAACACCCCTCAGGCCGTCGCCGCTTTCACTGCGAAGAAAGACGCTCTGGTTTTCCTCAGTATCGCAGGTAGGGGCACGGATCCAGCCAAGGCGGGAGAGCTGTTAGCCCAAGCTATGTACAAAGAACATCGCGCCAGACCAACACGATCAGAACCTATTAAGATCGGCAGGCTGGCTGCTTACCTGGTTATATATACGGATAATAGCGGCAGGGAGCCAATGCACCTCTTTTTTCTATTCATTGCTTATCGTCAGCTTATTTATCAGTTTGCGGGTATAGCACCTGAACGCTATCGATCCACGATTCGTGAAACAGCCTTCAGCTTCCGTCCATTAACTTCCCGGGAAAGGTCCTCTATCAGGGAAACCCGTTTGCGCATAGTCTCAGCACGATCGAATGAAAGCCTCGCGCAATTGTCCAAACGCACCGGAAACGTCTGGGATGGGGAAACCACTACGGTAGTAAATGGGATTGATGCCTATCAACCATTAAAGAAGGGACAGCAAATCAAGATTGCGGTATCGCAGCCTTACAAAGGCTCTGAACCATAATGAGGAGAATTTGAGCTGATGGGAGACAGAATTGAGGCCGTCCTTATCTATTCGGGGCACAAAAAGAAACCTTTTGTGAAATGACATGTCATGTCTCCGTCAAATTTATGATGGACATAAGTTCTATGTTTTCCGCATCACCGTTCTTCTGATCGCGGCCTTCTTGCTTGCTGACACCCGCCTTCATGCAGAAGAAGAGGCCCCACCCCCGGAAGATATGGAAGAGTCCGAGTACGATCAGATCATGAACAACTTGGAAGAGGGCGTATGGTTACCATATGCAAAGTGGCACATTTACTGGAAAGAGGGCCTCCGCATTGACAGCCCCGAGAAGAACTTCACCCTGAAGATCAACATGTCCATCATTGGAGACGGGGGTCATATCAACCCTGACGAGGAGTTGGAAGAGGCTTTCCCGGAACTGGAAGGTTCAGAATTCGATTTTAGATGGTTGAGGATATCGGGGTTTGGAACGATCTATGATTGGGCCGAATTCAAGGTGGATATGGACTTTGCCAATGTTCAAGACTTCAAGGACAACTATATCCGCTTCACAAAAGTACCATTGATCGGATTCATCACTCTAGGCCATATGAAAGAGCCATTTTCCCTGGAACAATGGACGAGCTTAAGGGCCACCACCTTTATGGAAAGGGCTTTACCCGTTGAGGCCTTCGCGCCGGGTCGGAACATTGGGATCAGACACTACAGGCCCGCGCTCGACCAACGTGTGACGTGGGGAGTTGGTGCTTTCTTGAACACGGGTTCTTTTGGTACCGTGGGAGAAGGAAAGGATCAATTAAGCGATGCCAACGGCTGGAACATCACCGGACGCATCACCTATCTCCCCTTGTATGAAGAGGAGGGCAGAAGGCTTTTGCACTTGGGCTTCTCCTACAGCCACCTTTTTCGTGATGAAAACGATCCCGACTTCAGTGAGGTTACAAGGGCTCGCCCGGAGACACGGCTTACGGACGACCGGCTTGTGGATACGGGCGAATTTTTAACGGACTCGACGGACCTGATTAACTTGGAATCTGCAATCGTTAAGGGTCCCCTCTCCTTCCAGGGGGAGTATTTTCATGCCTTTGAGAATGCAGGTGCGTTGGGTAACCCCAATTTCTGGGGGTTTTATCTGTTTTGCAGTTACTTCATTACGGGCGAACATCGAAATTATGGTAGGCAATCAGGTATGTTTTTCCGGCTTCAGCCAAAGCACGATTTTCGTTTTCGGCAGGGAGGCTGGGGAGCCTGGGAAGTGGCGGCCCGCTTCTCCCATGTAGTCTTGAACGGTGGGGGTATTAGAGGAGGGAAAGAAGCCAACTTCACCGCAGGTCTGAACTGGTATCTGAATCAAAAAACACGATTCAT
>JASFIT010000172.1:0-9221 GCA_050122535.1 Desulfobacteraceae bacterium
CTCAGCGTCCCGGATAATCTCAGGATTGCAGCCATAGATATCGAGACTGGTCAGTAGTCCCCAGGGGATGGCATCTTCTTTTGGCGCAACCCTTGATGTCATTTTTTCCATCCCTTCCCCCGCTGTTCACCTTTCGGATTTTCGTCTCAATTAAAAACGGATTATCATAATCTTTTTTCATATTTTGTCAATAAAAAACTTGGACTAATGATAATGATATCAGGTAATTCGGCCCCATCCTCTCCACGAGACCCCCTGGAGCGGAGCTACTGCCATGGGGCTGGGGTTCGGAAATTTCGCATTTCACTGAAAACTGCAACAAGGAGAAATTGAGGAGAGCTGTCAAATCCTGATGATTTGGCCACGGATTTCTCTGTCAATTGTCAGGAGACCTACACTTCTTCGCCACAGAGATGTAATCCCGTCCGAAAAGGAACCGGGATTGAAATAGAGGATACCGTTTGCGCGGTGATTTGCAGCCCGGTGGCTGTGTCCAAACACAATACAGTCCACCCCTTTGAAAAAAGGGGTCACTTTTTTTTCGAGCCTCGCGGGAAATCCCCATCCGTGTGTCAAACCTATTTTGAAATGGTTCGCTGAAATAACCTCTTTCATGGCGAGTTTCTTTTTCACTTCAGGGGAATCATTGTTGCCGGCAACAGCAATGACTTCCTTCCCTTTAAAGGCCTCAAGCACCTGCAAGGAGGTGAGATCACCGGCGTGAAGAATCAAATCCACGTCATGGAAAAACTCTCCAGCGATCTTCTGGAGCAATCGGCTGGGTCCTTTAAGATGTGTGTCTGATATAACGCCTATCTTCATATTCAGATCTTTAGTCCCGTGAGAAATCCTTCTTTTATGGCCTCTAGGGCGTTGCGGGGTGTTTTGGCATCCCCAATGGTGAAGATTTGCGGGACCAGTTCCCCTATCTCGTCAACGAGCGAGTTCTCTGGTTCCGCTCCCACCGCGACAACCACAGAATCAGCAGGCAATAGATCACGGTTCTGCCCCTTTTCAATCTCCACTCCCTCGGCCTTTAATCCCACTGCTTTGGTGCCCGTCAAAATGGTTACCCCGAGGCGCCGGAGTTCCATCATGACCGTCCACCGCGTTGAACTGCCTATGTCCTGTCCCGGTCTTTTCATCATTTCCACGACAGTAACATGCTTGTTCCCACGGTTAATCAGTCTCTCTAAGGTCTCCCAACTCTCCGCCCTGTTCGCCGCAAGAAAGTGGAGCACCTCGGGAGGAAGGGTCCCTTGATCTGCAATGTAAAGGGCGGTTTCAAGTCCCACGGCATTCCCTCCCACGATCACCACCCTCTCATCCACATGGGCCTTTCCGGACAAAACATCCCATGCCGTTACGACCCTTTGGGATTCAATGCCGGGGATTTTGGGGAAAAGGGGACTAGCACCTGTAGCCAAGATGGCCACGTCCGGTTCCATTTCCTTTACCAATCCCTTGTCAACCTCTTTTCCAAGAAGGATGTCTACGCTAAGAGCCCTCAAATTACTGGCCAAATCTGCGGCTGCTGTGACCATTTCCCTTCTGCCCGGTATATTGCGGTTTAAGAGCAGCTGTCCACCCAACTCATTGGCCCTCTCGGCAAGGGTCACTTGATGCCCCCTTTCCGCGGCGGTGCAGGCGGCCTTCATCCCCGCAGGCCCTCCTCCTATCACCAGGACCTTTTTCCTTTGAGTGGTAGGGATGATTTCTGTCTCCGCCTCTTTGCCCGCCCGTGGATTGACCAGGCAGGTGACGGGCCTGTTCATGAACACGGCGTCAAAGCAGCCTTGGTTGCAGCCCACACAGTGGTAAATCTGATCACTTTTCCCTTCTCTGGCCTTGGTGAGAAAATCCGGATCTGCCATGAGTCCTCTCGCAATGGTCACCAGATCGGCTTGGCCGTTTCGTATGATCTCTTCGGCAAGATAGGGATCATTTATTCTGTTACTCGAGAGCACAGGGACGGAAACAGCCGATTTGATGCCCTGTGCTAGATAAACAAAACCCTTGCGGGGCACAAACATGGTCAACTGTGGAACGCGCGTTTCATGCCAACCGCCAGTTACATTAAAGAGGTCAACCCCAACCTTTTCCAGTTCAGAGGCAAAGGCCTTCGCCTCTTCATTGGTGTTTCCTCCCTTCATGAATTCATTGCCCGCCAACCGCATGATGATGGGATAGTCAGACCCCACAGCCTCCCTGACTCTTTCAGTCACCTCCAGACCGAATCTCATTCTGTTCTCAAAAGACCCCCCATATCTATCCTCACGTTTGTTCGTCAGGGGTGATAGGAACTGGCTGATCAGATACCCGGCGCTTCCCAGGATCTCCACCGCATCGAATCCTGAATCCTTGGCGCGCAGGGCTGCCTCTGCAAACTTGCCCTGCAGGGCTGGGATCTCATCCAGTTCAAGGGCCCTGGGACTCTCTCCCGTTAGTTTGGATCTTATTGCAGACGCAGAGATCGGTTTCCTTCCATCAATCATGGAGGAGTGGGCATAGCGTCCAGCTTGATAGAGCTGGGCAGCAATCTGTGATCCCTCAGCTTTGACTGCATCGACGAGCGTCCTAAGACCTGGGATAAAACGGTCGTCATCTATTCGCAACATGCTTCCCGCTCCCCCGTACGCATCTATGCGACAACCTCCCACAATGATAAGACCTACGCCACCTCGGGCCCGAACGGTGTAAAAGTCTGTGAGACGATCTGTCACACGGCCTTCAGGTGTATAAAAGAGATGCATCGCTGTGAGGACGACCCGGTTTTTCAGTTCCACGTTGTTAATCTTTATGGGTGAAAACAGATGGGGAAACGCCATTACATTCTCCTCTGAGGGCCTTCTCCTCTGAGTTGCGAAAACTCAAAGGTCCAATCGAGACTGTCGAAAAACCAACCTCATCTATATCATGGATGATTGCATACTGCCTAATCAAAATTACTCGGCCCTTACCCTTATGGGTTAATGGTGTTAAAGAGAGCGGAATAGTCCATGTCATTCAGCCCAGCATCCAATGTCATTTTCACCAGGCGACCAACCCCTTCAAGAGCAGCAGGCTGGAGATTCAGTGCCTTCGCTTCACGCAGAAACAAATCAATATCTTTGGCCAAGTGTCTCGTGGGAAAGTTGGGATCCGAATAGTTCCTTTCCAGCATGCGCTGGAGTTTTTTGTCAAAGGTGGGCGCGTAAAGTGCGCTTTCACGCAGGATTTTCATGAAGAGATCAACCTTGATCCCCTTGCGCTGGACAAAAGCGAGACTTAGGGAAAAGGAGTCCGTAAGAGAGGCTATGAGCTGGTTCAACGCAAGTTTGAGGGCTGAGGCCTGGCCAACTGGGCCTACCCATAGTGGCTCAGAGGAAAAAATTTTCAAGACGGTTGACCAGCGTTCGTATTGCGCGGCCGAGGATCCCGCCATAACGATTAACCTGCCCGATTGTGCCTCCGGGATGCTGCCCAAGACCGGCGCCTCAAGGTATTCCCCTCCAGATCTAATAACCTGTTCATTTAAATCCATGCTCTCCGAAGGAGATATGGTCCCCATTTGAATGACCGTGCGGCCAGACAATTCGGTTCGCGATCTGTCACTGAGGAGCACATCCTGGATGGCCTGGGCATCTGCAAGCATCAGAATGACGCAATCAGAAGATTGGACGGCCTCCTTTGCACTGCTGGCAATTCTTGCCCCCAAAAGTTTCAGGGATTGTGTCTTTTCAAGGGTGCGATTAAAGACAACCAGTGTATGGCTGGCCTGGAGGATTCTCTCAGCCATCGGTCGACCCATGAGCCCGGTGCCTAGCAATGCGATGTCCATTCGGCAAGTTTCCTTTCCATGTCTAAGGATTTTGTGGTGACCAGCATTTTGCTATCATCAAAGCCGCCTTTCAGCATCTTTGATGGTGAGGAATAATATAGAAAAAAGGACTGCGAAGCAAATAACAGGAGGGTAGGGACATTCCCATGTGGCGATGGCCTATGATGGCTAAAATATTAGACAAACGGGAAAAAAAGATTTATTAAAGACATTTAGGTCAGATTTTGAGAAAATTGGCTGCACGATGTTATGTGGTTGATCTGAAAACAGATTACCATGCCGGGCGCAATCCCAAAGGATGTGAGATCCATTCCATATCCTAGCTAGTTTCCATCCAGAAATGTCCCTTTTCTCTCCGAGCCGGAGGCCGCAATCTCTGTGTCGAGCTTCGGAATTACCTGTGCGGCGTACCCCTCGTATGCCTCCGCGTAATTCCTTGATTTTCTTGACCTTGCGAAAGATTGCTCATTTTTGATCCTGAAACTCGCGCGTGCCTATTAAGCGTTGCTAGATAGACACTAGCGAAAAATAGAGTTGACATTTAATGCGACGTTGTAGAATACATCACTAACTCACGCTGAGTTTCCAGTTTGGAAGAGGCAGGTGGAGGATGGTTTCATGGAAAAGAGGATCCTCATCGTTGAAGATGAAGATGACATCATAGAATTTGTTTCTGCCGCATTAGAGGAGAATGGCTATGTCCCCGTCGTGGCCAGAAACGGTGAAGAGGGCATGGAAAGCATTAGGCAAAGCAGACCAGATCTGATCATCATGGATATCTTGATGCCCCAAAAGAGCGGGATCAAGATGTATCGTGAACTGAAGTCCTCAGACTCTTTGAAGGATATCCCGGTGATTGTCTATTCTGGGGTTGCCAAAAGGACCTTCCTGCGCGCGCAAGCGGCTCGCTCAGAAATGGGAGGCCAAAGTGTGCCTGAGCCGGATGCATACGTCGAGAAGCCGGCAAAACCGGAAGATCTTGTAAGGGTCGTGAAAAAAATACTCCTTTGAACCGATTTAAAAAATTTTGTGAATCATGGAGATAACAAAAATACTTTATGTCACGGACAAGGAGAAAACCAGCTTCAGTGACGTGGAGCGTCTGATGGCCCTTCGCAGATTGGGTCTTGAGGAAATCACACTCTTGAATCCAAAAGGAGACATAGATTGGGGAAAAAGAGTGGGTGATTACGGGGTAAAGTCCAAGACTTTGGCCGCGCAAGGCCCAATTCTGCCCAGAATATTAAGTACGGTAGAGCAGGTGGCCGCCTCCATGATAGCAGTGAACCTGAACAAAGAGACAAAGAAGGTGTTCAGCGGTTCTCTAATCAAGCAATTGCTCAGATCCACTCCTGTACCCATCCTCCTACTCAACGAAGATGCTCAGCCCAAAACGTCCGAGAAGAATGGCATATTTGACCATGTCATATTTGCCACAGACTGGTCGCCTCTCTCAGACGTGATTATCAGGTATCTTCTCGGTTTCAAAGAGATCATAGAAATGGTAGAGATCGTCAACGTGATCAGTAAGAGGTTGTCTATCAGAGATATGCGAGCCCTAAATAAGAGGCTCGTGAAAACCCGTAAAATCTTCCTGGATGAGGGGATCGATGCGGAGGCACACGTCTATGCGGGGAAAACGGCTGAAGAAATCATGTTAGCGGCTCTGGAGTATGGTGCCACAGCCATCGTGATGGGGACTTCACGTAAATCCCCTCTTAGAGCATTTTCTTCCGGGAGTTGCTCATACCGGGTAGCAGGAGATACGCTCCTGCCCGCCCTATTTATCCCTTCGGTTGGACGCTTGGGCATTACGGAGGGAGGATAAAACAACAAAAATAGTGCGGTTTGACATTCTACGCCTAGAAGTGGAGGACGCGAATGGAAGTCACCCTGTTAATAGAGGCCACGGACAGGGCTTTCAAGATCCTGGAAGAGGCCAGGGTCCATGCCACAGGCATACTGGACACGACGGTAGAGTTAATGGCCGAGGAGACACGCTTTTCTCAGCAGCGAACCTTCCAGACCCTTTTCACAGGGGCACAAAAAAGGAGAACCCGATTTCAGAATTTTTTGGGGACAGCATTCATCCTGTTTGCATTCTGGACTTTGCTATCCGGGAAGTTTGACGCCTTTCATCTCACCCTTGGGGCAATCTGTTCAATTATAGTCGGCTACTTGTTTCACGATCTTCTGTTTGTGAACGTGAGGGTGGGGGATATCCGCACAGTCGCATTCAGGTTTATCAGGTACGTTCCATGGCTTCTCAAGCAGATCTTCTTGGCCAACCTCCATGTGGCCTCTCTGGTTCTCAACCCAAAAATGCCCATAGACCCGCGGATTGTCACATTTAAGACAAAACTGGAGACCGACATCTCTAACGTCACGTTGGGCAATTCCATCACGCTGACCCCAGGGACCATTACTATGGACATCAAGGACGGTGTTTTCTATGTGCATGCCTTGAGTCAAAAAGTCGCTGATGATCTGAACGCCGGCGAGATGGAGGACAGGGTGGCGCATATCTTCATGGAGGCAGATCATCTCTACGTACAAGACGTGCTGGATGCAGCACGGATATATGAGAGGCTCCGGGTATAAATGAGGTACGGTGGAACGGGGGGAAGGTGGTACGGATACTCTAGTTCCTGTTCCCCGATTCGAGAGTGCGGCTCTTAGGCGGCAAGGAGAAAGAAATGATCAGGGATAGTGATGATGTGATCGTGAAAACACTAGCTAGAATTCTCATGCCTTTTATCGTGGTTTATGCTCTCTATGTGGTCATGCATGGGCATCACAGCCCGGGTGGTGGCTTTCAGGGGGGCGTGATTTTGGCGGCGGGCTTTGTCCTGTTGGTCATCAGCCACGGCTTAGAGCAAACGAGGAGGCGGATGTCCGAGAAGGCGGCAGGTGCCATTAGCAGTGTGGGTGTCTTCATTTACGGGGGTATAGGAGCCCTCTGTCTGATTCTGGGGGGAAACTATCTCGACTATGGGAAACTGAGCAAAATTATTGGGGTTGAGGTGGAGGAAGCAAGATCCTTGGGGATCCTAGGTGTTGAGATTGGGGTTGCCCTGGCCGTTATGGCAGTCATGTGTACCATTTTCTTTGCCATCTACACCGTGGGTGATTCTTCCGAAGAGGAAAGGAGCGAGCAGTGAGTCATTTTTTCTTATTCTTGGGTGTGGGGATGTGTGTCCTGGTCTTCGGTTGTCTCTACAGGGCCACAACGGGACCTGGTATTTTGAATAGGGCAGTGGGGATTTCTGCCATTGGCACAAAGACTTTGATCCTTCTGCTGCTCATGGGCGTAATCTACGGCAGGATAGAAATGTTCATAGACATCAGTATGGTTTACGCCCTGTTGAATTTCTTGGGGACCTTGGTTCTGTCAAAATATCTGGAGAGGACGAGGGAGGTGTCATGCTAATTAAAGATATCCTAGTCATATTGTTCATGCTGGCGGGTATTTTCTTTTTTTTCACGTCAACCTTGGGCCTCTTGCGCCTCCCCGATTTCTATACAAGGCTTCACGCCACGGGTAAGGGAGATACGCTGGCGGTTCTATACTCACTCATTGGACTTGCCATATATCACGGGCTCTCCTTAACAAGTGTCAAGATCATATTTATCGCCGTCTTCATGTTTCTGGCCCAACCCACAGCCACCCATGCCATCTCAAGGGCAGCCTACAGGTGTGAGGTGGACCCCTGGACGTGTGAGCTGGACTTTACCGGTTAAAGAGGAGGAGAAGAATGATTCTGGCGTTCGATTTGATCCTGGTCCTATTTGTATTTGTCTGTGCCATAGCAGCAATTACCGTGGAGGATCTGTTGAGCGCGGTCATCATCCTGGGCGCCTACAGCTTCCTCATGTGCCTTTTATGGACACAAATGGCCGCCATTGACGTGGCTTTCACAGAGGCCTCTGTAAGCGCAGGTATCGGAACCGTGCTCATGATTGGAGCGGTGAGTAAGACGAAAAGGAGGTCAAAGGATTGAAGGTCTTAAGCCTCATAGTGGCAATAGTTATAGGGGCAACACTCATATATGGTACCCTGGATATGCCCAAGTGGGGGGATCCCCATTCGCCCGCCAGCTCTCATGTATCCCCCTATTATCTTCGTCACAGCCTCGAACATACGGCCACCCCAAATGTGGTCACCTCTGTCCTTGCCGACTACAGAAGTTACGATACATTGGGTGAGACAACGGTCATATTCACAGCGGGCATGGCATGTATTTTATTACTTAGAAGAGCTAGAAAAAAATAGGGTGAGAGTGATGTGGGATTTCATCGTTGGTCACTATAATTATTGGATGTACATAGGGCTCATGATGATAGGTTTCTATGCCATGATGGCAAAGAGGAACCTGATCAAGAAGATCATCGGCATGAACATATTCCAATCAGCCATCATATTCTTTTTCATATCCACATCTGTCAAAAAAGGTGTAACCGTACCCATCCTGGAGCATGGCCATGAGGGCCACGGGAGCCATGCCATCGATGTTATGCAATATGCCAATCCATTACCACACGTACTCATGCTCACAGCCATTGTGGTGATGGTGGCCACTCTGGGCGTAGCGCTATCTGTTGCCATTATGATTTACAGGAAATATGGGACATTAGAGGAAGACGAAGTCCTTGAGAATATGAGAAAAGACTAAGAAGATGATAGAACAGATCCCGATCTTGATTGTCATCATTCCGTTGATTTCTTCATTCCTTTGTCCTCTCATCGGACTATGGAGGAAAGAGGCCTGCCACGGTTGGGTCGTCTTCTCCCTCTCATTAACTGTCCTCGCATCCGTCCATACATTGCTTTCCATAATAGAGAGCGGTACTGTCCGTTACCACTTGGGAAATTGGAATCCTCCATGGGGAATAGAATGCGTTATAGACCACTTTGGTGCATTCATGGTGGTCATCATATCCACCATGAGTCTTTTTGCAGCCGTCTATGGGAAGAAGACCATTGAAAAGGAGCTACCTGGTAAGAGTATCTACTTCTATACCATCTTCCTCTTACTGGTCACTGCCCTTTTGGGCATAACGATAACGGGTGATGTGTTTAATCTTTATGTGTTTTTAGAGATAGCCTCTTTGGCAGGTTATGCCCTCATAGCCGTGGGAAAAGATAGGGCGCCGGTTGCCAGTTTTAGATATATCGTGATGGGTACCATCGGCGCCTGCTTTTATCTTATTGGTCTCGGCTACCTCTATATAGTCACGGGTTCACTGAATATGGAAGACCTAAGAATCTTGCTGCCTCCACTTTACGCGAATAGAGTCGTTCAGACGGCATTTGTTTTCATGTTCATTGGCTTTGGTATAAAAATAGCTCTATTTCCTCTTCATACGTGGCAACCAGATGCCTACACCTATGCCCCCTCTG
>JASFIT010000173.1:0-9164 GCA_050122535.1 Desulfobacteraceae bacterium
AAACAGGACTTCAGAGGGTGGTCATCACCAACGTGGCTGAACTGTTGCCCTGGTGGAAGCGGGTCATCGGTCTGGGGTTTGATAAAATCCCCAGGGGAAAAGCCCCTTCAGTGGAACATATTTACGGTTTCAAAGGACTTCTGAAGCGTGGTGACCCATCTCAACTGCCCCCATATGAGGCGGAAAAAAAAGAAACCATCGAAATGCTCTACACCGGGGGTACTACAGGTCTCCCCAAGGGGGTCCCCTTCGCAAATATTACCTTTCTGGAAAGTGTTGCCGAGCAGAGGGCCATGAGTGAAGCCTATATTCCTAAGGGTCAGGACATTATCATTCAGGGAGGTCCCCTATTCCATATCCTTGGCCAGGCCATGGGGCTGGGAGCCCTCCTATCAGGGGACACCCTCATTCTTTTGCCAAAAGTTAATTTGGACGGCCTCTTTGCCCAAATCCAGAGATACGGGGCGACGACCTTTTTTGGCGTCCCCACCATGTATCGTATGATTCTAGAGCATGAAAGGTTGGATTATTACGATTTGGGCTCACTCAAGTATTGTTTCTGTGCAGGTGACGTCTTGCCCGTTGAGGTGGGCGACAGGTGGGTCAAAAAGTTCGACAAACCTCTGTATCAGGGATACGGGGCCACAGAGACCTGTGGTCGAGTCTCTCTCACGCCCATGGGTGCGGACGCCCCGTTGGGTAGCGCTGGAAAGATCATGCCTCTTCAAAG
The DNA here is from genome assembly GCA_050122535.1 of Desulfobacteraceae bacterium. Lineage (GTDB taxonomy): Bacteria > Desulfobacterota > DSM-4660 > Desulfatiglandales > HGW-15 > JASFEQ01. Next base: position 731 of record JASFIT010000173.1, read on the forward strand.
CGTTAGACTGACAGATCCAGAAACCTTGGAGCCCGTGCCGCAAGGGCAACCGGGAGAACTACTCGTCTCCTCGGAACATATGGTCAGGGCGTACTGGAACAAGCCGGAGGAGACGGCCGAGTGCTTTGTGGAGATGGAGGGTAGACTCTGGTACAGGACCCGTGACATCGTGAACGTAGATGAAAATGGGTGGCTCTTCTATTTGGACAGGTCCGTCGACATGATAAAACACAAGGGCTACCGAGTTGCCTCCTCGGAGATAGAATCAGTGCTCCAAGGCCACCAAGCAGTAGTCGCCTCTTGCGTCGTAGGCATAAAGGATGAGAAAGTCGGTGAAAGGATCAAGGCCTTTGTTGTCCTCAAAGAGGATGTGAAAGGGGTTAGTGCCTATGATCTCATGAGATGGTGCAGGGAAAAACTGGCCCCTTACAAGGTCCCTCAATATATAGAGTTCCGCGACATGCTGCCAAAATCCAAAGTGGGCAAACTCTTGCGCAGAGAACTTAGAGCAGAGGAGCAAAAGAAAGTGGAGGAGGCCTGAAATGGTTCGGGGCCTCTCACAAACTTCTCCTTCATTTGTCACTTCCTGGGGTTCTTAAGCCTATCTGACCCAGAATTCACCCGATCTATGGCTTCGCCGATGCTCTCTAGCAGACGACGTTTATCTTCCCTTTTGACCTTCATGCTTTGGCGACCACCTATGGTAATAAGGTAGAGCCGTTTGTTCTTTCTGATTCCGGATAAATACGTCTCCACCTTCCAATCGGAGTCGAGTGGTAGCAGATCATTTCTCAAAGAGAGAATCCCGTAGCTGAGTCTTATTCCATCCTGGCCCACAGAAACAGCACTGAACCCAAAGATGGTACTGTTAAAAAACCAGAGGACCAAAACCAACCAGATGGTGAACACTGCGGCGTGTTTTCGCCTCTTTTTGATGATCGCGTGAATGAGGAGAGAGAACACCACACCGAGAGAAATCAGCATGATGGCATTTTGGATAAAGAGGGATTTGATGATGAATATTTGTGCATCCATATTGTTATAGTAGGGATAACACAGCCTATTTTGGGTGTCAATCAGTGAAACACCCACGGGTAAGACTTCCACGGACTCCCTTCGGTGCTTCGACTTTGCTCAGTATCGACCCTGAGCCGTTAGGCCTTGAGCGGCTCGACCTGAGCTCGCCGACAGGTCTCACGGCCGAAAGGCCATATGGAAGGGTCGATGAACTCAGGGCCTGAGCATGTCCAAAGCCGTCGAGTCGACGTAAGGCATGCGCTAGGGCAAGTTATATGGGTCCCATCCCCCCCCCATGAAACATGAGGACCTTTTGCTTGACAGTCAAAAATTTCATCTGTTAGATTGCCATTCCATATCTTTCAGGAGGCCTCTTCATCATGCGGAACATGGGTAGGTGCATCGCCTTCGCAGTACTTGTAACCTTCATTGCTGCCTCTGCAATCGCTGGGGGCCATGGTGCCGGCAGTGATCCCTCCCAAAAGGCCATAACCCCAGACAGCGTTACAGTCAATCTTTCCGGCCGTATCCTCGACACCCATAAGGAACCGATCGCTGAGGCAGAGGTGGTCATTCTGGTCAACGGCATGGAAACGGACCGCATCGTGACGGCATCCAACGGGCATTACGTTTCTCGCTTTCAACTGGAGAAGGTAGAGATCAACACCTCCACTATCCAATTAAAAGCCCGAAAGACGAGCTTTGGGACGCGACTTCTCAAAATCAAGGCCATTGACCTGGCTCGGAAAGGGAGCCACTATTTCTTTAGCCAAGATATTGTCATGCCCCGCATTTTGGGGGCGGCATTTTGGATTTCTACGGTTTTGTTCATCCTTGCATATGGCCTCATCGCATTTGAACTCTTGCACCGAACCATTGCGGCTATGCTCGGCGCAGCACTCATGTTACTCATATCCCATACAATCGGGACCCTATGGCCTGAATTCCATATCTTTTCCTTTGAAAGGGCTGTCGAGGCCATAGACATGAATGTCATTTTTCTCCTCATGGGAATGATGGTCATTGTGGGTGTTTTGAAGCATACCGGATTGTTTCAGTGGTGTGCCTACATATCCTACAGGCTGGCTAGAGGGAAGGTTTTTCTGCTCGTCGTCTATCTCATGATCTTCACTGCCGTCTCCTCAGCTTTTCTGGATAACGTGACCACGATGCTCCTCTTGACAGGGGTGGCCATAGAAATAGCCGTCTCCTTGGCCATCAAACCGATTACCATTCTGATCCCCCTGGTGCTTGCATCTAACGTGGGAGGCACATCCACCCTTATTGGCGACCCCCCCAATATTATGATCGGATCCTACGCCGGCCTCACGTTCATGGACTTCGTTATTGCGCTCGCCCTAGTGTGCGGTATCACTATGATTGTCTTATTTGTTTTCACAAAGCTCGTGTGGGGAAAGGGGTACGCGGATGCAAAGATTGAAAATGTGGAAGAATATATCCAGGAACTGAAGGAGAAATATCCCATCACCGATCCCGGGCTCTTGGCCTATGGTCTGGGCACCTTAGGTTTTGCCGTATTCCTGTTCCTCAGCCACGGTTACTGGCACATGGAGGTGAGTGTGGCAGCCCTGATGGGGGCCTCCGTGCTCCTCACCATCGCTATCCTCAAGCAGAAAGTGAATGTGATCGAGATTGTTGAGAAAGATATTGAATGGCCCACACTGATGTTCTTCATTTTCCTTTTTATTCTTGTGGGGGCGGTGCAAGAGAGCGGGCTGCTTGCACTGATTGCGGACTGGATCCTGGAACTTTCCAAGGGAGACTTCGTGGCCGCTTGCAGCCTGATCATCTGGGTGGCTGCCATAATGTCCGCCTTTGTAGATAATATCCCTTTCACAGCGACCATGCTGCCCATCGTGGCCTATCTCAGTACAGTGATTCCGGACTCAGGCAATACGCTCTGGTGGGCCCTCGCCCTGGGTGCATGCTTCGGTGGTAACGGCACGATCATTGGGGCATCTGCAAATGTGGTGACCTTGGGGATCGCAGAAGCGAGGGGATATAGGATCACGTTTGGTGGATTCATGAAAACGGCCTTTCCTTTCATGATTATCAGTGTACTTATAGCCCATGTCTGGCTTCTCATCTTCAGACCACAGTAATTGGAAAGGATCCTGGATCCTTGATTCTAGATACTTGATTTCCTCAATGGCCGAAGGATATCCAAAGGAGGGGATATGGCTTTTTGGGATTTAGCGACCTTACAGTTGGAACAATTCAGACCAGGGATCATGAGCAAAGCGGAGCTGGGGGAGAATTTGATCATGGCGTGCATGGAAATAGGCGCAGGCCTGGAAGACGCAGGCCACGCACACCCCTTTGACCAGTGTGGCATCGTCCTGGAAGGTGAAATAGAGATGTTTATCGGTGAGGAACGCAGAAGGCTCCATTCCAGTGAGGGCTACTTCATTCCCGCGGGAGAATCTCATGGCTGGAAGACGCTTGAGAACGCTGTGAGGCTGCTGGACATATCGTTGAAATCCGAACTCAAATAGACTCGTTCGATCGGACCAACCCGATTCCAGACTAGTGCACATCCAGAAATAGAGAATGAAGCACTTTGCGGCCTAGCAGAGTTTCCAATTCAGAAATGAGGGGTTTTTTCGTTGCGCTAGGCCGCATCCGCCTTCGCTTTCAAGCTACGGCGGGACATGCAAGGGTTTTCGCCGAGGCGTACAGCTCAGTACGTCGCAGGAGGAAACCCGCGGAGAACGACGCTCAGCGGAAAAATAGCCATTTCTGGATGGAAACTAGGCTAGGAACCCTTTTCCTTTCTAACCACCCTGATATCCGTGATGCGGGTGTTCGGGTATTGACCCCCCTCATCCTTTTCCAGGTATTTCACCATATCCCACACCGTGTTTAAGGCGGTGGAAACCCCCACAAGGGCTTCCATCTCAACCCCTGTCCTCGCCTGTGCCTTGATCACGCATCTGGCTTCCACAGTATCTGCGCTGAGTTGAAAGTCCACGCCAACCGCATCTAGTGGGATCTGGTGACAGTGGGGAATCAAGAGATGGGTCTGTTTTGCCGCATTCATGGCAGCCACTTCCGCCACCTGCAAGGGATCACCCTTTTTGATCCTGCCCGCCTTTATCTCCGCCATGGTCTTTGGGGATAAGAGGATTTTCCCCAAGGCCTCAGCCCTGCGATGGACAACAGGCTTCTCTGTAACATCAACCATTCCCATATTTCTTTCCTTCCCTATTGGCGGTTTTCCTGCTCACTTTCCGCTGGAACTGAACAATTCTTTCTTTTTGGATGCCTCCTTTTTGAGGCGATTCACCGTCTCGATAAGCGCTGGAAAGACATTTTCCCGAAGATCTCCTGCCACCGCCACAGCCAGGATCGGATCTCCCACCTCCAGATGCCCCTCATTAATATCAACTATAACTTCAATTATCCCTGGCAATCCATTGATATCACTAATTATATTATCGATAACCTTGTGGTCATACACGACTTCAATGCCAGATACATCCCGCCCATTGCGGGAAACCCCTCGCACAATGCCCAGGTGGCTTGCGATCATCCCAATTTTCTCATGTTCCGGGTGTGCCTTCAGCCTCTCTATCATCTTGTTGAGATCCATGCCTGTACCCCTCCGCAATTCCTTATGTGATTGGCGAGTTGTTGCTCTGCCAGCGAGAATTGAGCCCCCGTTCTTGACACAAAAATTGGAAACTCGAAATGCGAAATCCGAAACCATCTCGAAATCCAAATTTTCAAATTTTCAAAACAGAAATACTTCCAAAATCCTGGGAGCCGGAAATCATTAAAATGCTTCGGTCATTTGAAACCGGGGACCCGCCCGCAGGGTGGGGAGTCCAAGCGCAGCGCGGACAATTTTGGGCCTTTGGATTTGTTTCGAATTTCGAACTTCGATATTCGGATTTTAGGTCCTCAATTGCACTCCAATTCAGTTTAGGGACCAACCTTCCATTACATATCCCCTGAGAAACAGATAACTTCACTCATCTCCCCCGTTTTCTTGATCCAGCTTGAAAAGCCTTCTCGCAATATCCAGATAGGTATCCCTGGTGGGTCTATCCGCCTTCCTCTTCAAGACAACTATGGGATCGTTGATGATCTTTTCAGCCAGCGAAAGGGTAAGGATTTCTATGGCCTTTTTCTGAGAAGGATCCAGGGGGCCAAGGACGCTGAGGCTTCTCCTGATCTCTGCTTGCCGTATAGCCTCAGCCTTTTCCCTTATTGAGACAATCGTGGGAACCACTTCAAGGGTCTTAATCCATTTCTCAAATTTTAAAACCTCCTCCTGGACGATTCTTTCCGCCTTTACAGCCTCCTCCTTTCTCTGAGCGATGTTGATCTCCACAACCCCCTTCAGATCATCAATGTCATATACATAAACATTCCCCAGATCATTCACTCTCGGCTCCACATCCCTTGGCACGGCAATATCAATAAAAAAAAGAGGACGATTGCGCCTTTTCCGCAAGGAGCTCTTCACCTGTTCATAGTCGATTACATATTCGGTGGATGCGGTGGAGGTGATAACAATATCCGCCTCCAGAAGCTGTGCGCCAATTTCATCAAAGGAAACGGCGTTCCCATCAAAGGATTCCGCCACCTGGAAGGCTCGGCGGAACGTGCGATTGGCCACTCGTATGGAGGTGACGCCATGGCCCAAAAGATGCCTGGCAGCCAGTTCAGCCATCTCACCAGCCCCGATTAAGAGGACCCGTTTTCCCTCCAGATCATAAAATATTTTCTTGGCCAACTCTATGGCTGCGTAGCTTATGGAAACCGCCGCATCGGAGATGCCCGTCTCAGTCCTTACCCTTTTTGCCACGTGAAAGGTCTTGTGCATGAGCCTATTCAAAACAACGCCAGCTGTTTTTTCCTTCGTGGCCTGGTAATATGCATCCTTTATCTGCCCCAAGATTTGTGGTTCTCCCACCACCATGGAGTCTAGGCTCGATGCCACCCTAAAGATGTGCCTTACGGCCTCTGCATCCTCGAAAGTGTAGAGATTCGAGGAGAAGGCATGTTCAGGCATACCCCCCAGATCTGACAATAAAGCGATGACTGATCTTTTCGCCTCTTCAGGTTCCTCGCTCGTATACAGGGCCTCCACGCGATTGCAGGTGGAAATAAACAGACCTTCCCTGATGGATTGAAGCTTCCTCATAGATGCCAAGGCTGCAGAGGTGTTGCCCTGCTCCCTGGCAAGGCATTCCCTCAGCTCCACGGGAGCTGTCTCATGATTCATGCCCAAGTTTACGATCTTGATCATGTTCCTGTTCGACCTTCAATCGTCCTAAAGCTATGGTAATCGCTCAGCCAGAGGCTGACACCGATAAATGTAAAGAGCAGAACGAGAAAACAGATAATGGACATAATGGCTGCCTTGCGCCCTCGCCAGCCTACGGCGACCCTTTCATGCAATAGGGCCGCATAGAACAGCCATGTGATAAGAGACCAGACTTCCTTGGGATCCCATCGCCAATAACTCCCAAGGGCATATTGGGCATATATGGAGCCAGTGATCATGCCCACAGTCAACAGCGGAAAGCCATACATGAGGGCATAGTAGTTGATCGAATCCAAGGTCTCCAGGGAGGGCAACCTGCTGTAAAAGGAGCCAAGCCGTTTTCTCTTTATTTGGTGTTCCTGGATCAGATACATGATCGCGGCGACAAAGGTAACAGCCAGCATGCCATTCCCCATGAATATGGTGCCAACATGAATCGTGAGCCACATGCTTCTGTATATGGGTTTGACCACCACTTCCATACCAGGGATGGTGGAGGAAATGATCATCAGAAAGGCAGCAAGAGGCGCTATAAAGGAGCCGAGGACCATTAACTTGAATCTCAATTGAAAGATGAGGTATGCACCAATAATGGTCCACGAAAAAAATGAGAGGGCCGATTTCAGGCTGAGCACCGGTGCTGTGCCGAGGGTGTAATACTGGTGGGCAAGAAAAAGGGTGTGGCAGATAAAACCCGCCACAAGGATCCTGTATGACCATGTATAAACGGTTTTTTGTTGTTTGATGATATAGACAATAAATCCACCTGCTGCCAAAAGAATGAGAAAAAGAGCCAGCTTAAACAATAAAAACGCCATAATTTCACTCAACCTTTAAGAATGTAATCACATCCTCTGTAGAGAGTTGCCCTGGAATAATCCCGTTGAGAATTATACTCACTTCATTCCAGTCTTTTCTCGCTATTGCTTCCAAAATGGGGGAATTGATCAGATCATGGAATATCCTTTTGTTTTCCTCTCGAGAGAGTCCTTGTGAGAGTATTTCTTCTCTGAGTCGACCCATGAGAATCAGGAGAGATTCGTATTCGTTGCCAAAACTCTCCTCCAACGCCTCTCTCACCTTTTTTGCCAGGGCAGGACTCTTTCCGGAAGTGGAAACGGCGATCTGAAGGTCCCCTCTGCGAAGAATTGAAGGCACAATAAAGTTGCAATCAGAGGGCTGATCCACCGCATTGACGAGCAAACCTCTCTCCTTGGCCTTTTCACTCACTTGGTGGTTCAAGATGGGGTCATCGGTGGCTGCAATAACCATGAAGGCGTCCTCAAGGCACGCCTCATTGAATTCCTGCCCATGGAAGCCTATGGTTCCCTTTTCGCTGTATTTACGTAGCTGCGGAGTCAGGTCTCGTGATACCACGCGGACAACTGCACCATAATCCAGAAGCCTCTCAATCTTCCGCTCGGCAACAGTGCCGCCTCCCACCACAATGACCTTTTTCCCTTCTATGTGGATCAAAACCGGATAGTAGGACATGAATGGACCGCACCCCCAATTCGTTGTAATAGCACCCGGTTAAAGCGCGCTTAAAGGGGAAACCTCTTCTCAAACTTTGCTTCAAACCCACAGTTATTGTGGCGTCAAAAATGAGCAAAAAAATATCAATTATCACTTGAATGAATAGCTATAAACTTGCTAAATCTTATTAAATATACTGATCAACTAACCCTGTAATGAACTTCTCTATTTCCTCTTTTCCCCCTTTGGCCTCCAAATCATCAACTAGGTTCTTGATCTTTTCATAGGCGACTGGATCACGCTTCAAATCGTCTGTTGACCTGTAGGCCCCTCCCCTGCGGCCGACCCGGTATATGAGTCTGTCGGAATCGGGCAGTTCCTGATATTTCCTGATCACATCCAGCATCTCTTCTTTGTCATCCGGCAGTTTGCCGGTCACCTCCTCCAAGAGATTCATGATGTGGTCGCTTTTCACCACACTGGTGATACCATCAAGGGTTTCTATAAAGAGTTTCATCTCCTCAGCCAGCATATCATCGGTCTGCATCTCGAACTCGCCATTTTCCAACTTTTCGGAAAGGGGAACCCTATCAGGCACCCTCAGGCTACGAAGGCGGATAAAGTGCGGGTTTATTTGGTTCAGGA
>JASFIT010000174.1:0-9140 GCA_050122535.1 Desulfobacteraceae bacterium
GAAGGTGCAGGTTGGTGAGGGTCTCCTCGGCGAAATTCCACTTGAGATCCCTGCCTTCGTACTCATGCTCCATGAGGAGCTCACCACGGTTTTCGAAATTCCCATCCAAGACTCTGATCTGAGGGCTTCCCAGATTGGTCAGGTTATTCAGGATCAAGGCTTTGACTTTGTCAAACTCCCGAGTCTTTATGACCCATGTGGGGTTCTTTTCTTCCTTTGCATATACAAAGAGTTTTTGTCTGCGGCAAAAATCATCGGTCAGGAATGTATCTACAAAGGTCAGGTCGTTGTAAAGGCGCCTCACCTCAAAGATCTTCTCTTGGCCCAAACCCAGATCCAGGTCCCAGTTCTCCCGGGTGACCAGGTCCTCACATTCCTCGTACTCTTTGCCAAAGCGGCCCTTGTTCCATCGATCTTCAATGTCCCGGAAAAGTTCCAGGCCGAGTTTATAAGGGTTGAGCTGAAGTCGGGAACCACCGACGGTCCCGGAGTGGTGATCCGCATAGTCAATGATCTCCCCGTCTTTCAAGACCTTTTCGGTCATGATGCGAGAGTGCCAGTAGGATGCCCAACCCTCATTCATGATCTTGGTCTGCCCTTGGGGAACAAAATAATAGGCCTCTTCACGAATAATGGACAAGATGTCGCGTTGCCAGTTCTTGAGAGGCGCATGCTCCACCAGGAAAAGGAGCACATCCAACTCAGGGCTCTCGGGAAAGCCCTTCTTCTCATCTCGTTTCGCCTTCATTGCCTCTGCCCTTGCCTCGAGAAATGCAGGGGGATTGATGTAATTCTCCATGTAACCCTTGCTGCGTAGTCTGCGAGGCTGAATCTGTTCATCGTCTTCATCGTCCGGAAAGTAGCCGACTCCCTTTGCCTTCTCACCTTTCCCATTACAGGACCCGGACTGGCACCCCGAACCGGAGCAAGCAGATGATTCATCCTCCTCCTTCTCGCACTCGCAGGGCTCACTTTCCTGCATTGACGGCTGTGCTCCGTTGAAAGGTCCCATTTCCTCTGATTTCTCTTTGTCCCTGCGCCTTATGGAAGGCCAGTGGAAATCCACCAGGTTGTCCAGGGACAAACAGCAGTCGACGAATGCCTCCACCCTGTCGGTGCCATAACGGTCCACGTAGCGCTGGACCCGTGTGGCGTGGTTGGCCATCTCATCCACCATTTTCCGATTCGTGTGGGCAAAGTAGAGGTTGTTTTTGAAAAAGTCGCAATGGGCATACACATGGGCCATGACCAGCTTCTGGTCCACCAGGTTATTACACTTGAGCAGATATGCGTAACAGGGGTCGTTGTTTATGACCATCTCATAGATCTTGGACAACCCATAGCTATGACTCTTGGATAGCTTGTCATAGTCCATGCCGAAACGCCAGTGTGGGTAGCGGTGGGCAAATCCACTGTATGCGGCCACCTCGTTGAGCTCCCGGTAGTCTAGGACTTCAAAGATAACCCGGAAGAAGTCCAGGCCAAAGGCCCTGGCGTGATCCTCGATCTCGTACTTGATCTCTTTCAGATCGGTTGGGAACTTGAATGCAGCTGAATTCATTGCCATACGATTCTCACCCCTTCCCTAGCGGCCGGTGCCCAGGAAGGCCTTCAGGGCATCGTATATGCCATCCTTGTTTTTGATGTCCGCAGTCAGAATCTTTTCTTTGTCTTCCACCTTTTCCTGAATGAGCTGGTTGAAGTGACCGGATCCGTATCCCCCCTCCACCTGGCCATAACAGAAGATATTGGCTGCAGGCACCAGCTCTTCCAAGTGCTTCAACGCCTTCTCGTCATCATCGCGGAAGTTGTCCCCATCCGAGAAGTGAAAGGGATAAATGTTGTACTCCTCGGGAGAGAACTCCTCATGGATCAGTTTGAGGCAGACTTCATAGGCGGAAGAGATGCGGGTCCCACCGCTCTCCCTTGTATGGAAAAAAGTCTCAGAGTCCACCTCCCTGGCATCAGCATCGTGAATGATGAAACGGCGTTCCACCCCCTTGTACTGGGAGATGAGCCAGGTATCGATCCAGAAAGAGGTGAGACGCACCAGTTCTTTCTGCAGATCGCCCATGGAGCCAGACACATCCATCATGTAAATAATAACAGCGTTCGACTCGGGCTCAAAAGTGGTCCTCCAGGACCGGTAGCGCTTGTCTTCTCTGATGGGCCAGACTTTAGGATCTGCAGGATCATAGGTCCCGGACATGATCTGCCTGCGCATGGCCTGGCGAAACGTGCGCTTGAAATGACGCAGTGACTCGGGCCCGGTCTTGGCAATGCCCACGTATTTGTCCTTGTCTGCTGAAATATTCTTTTTGCCCCGGGGTTCAATATGGGGCAGTTCCAATTCCTCGGCCATGATTTCCGCCAGCTCCTCGATGGTCATTTCCACTTCGAGGATATGTTCTCCGGGCTCTGAACCCGCTTCACTGCTACCCTCCCCATCGGGGTCAATGGCAACGGGATCGCCAGGATTACCCTCTCCCTGCCCCACTCCCTGGCCCGCCTGGCCAAAGCGGAAGCGGGGGATCTCCAACTCAGGGAGTGGAATGGAAACCAGGTCTTTGCCCCGCCGTCCGATGAGCTCGCCCCGCGACAGGTACTTGCGGATGCCCGAACGGACGGCACCCCGGACGATCTTTTTGAACCTTGCCCGGTCTCCGTCTATGCGTCTCGTCATGTACATGGCGTTTATCCTACGATTGCGCGTTCTCCTCCTTCAGGTCGCCCCGGGCAAAGATGGACGCCACAAAGTTGAGCACATCGGTTGCGCAGACCTCGCAGTAGCCATAGCTGTTCATCAGACGGTGCTTGACCACATCAATCTTTTCCTGGGTCTCTTCGTCCACCACGTTGGAGACCAGACTGGTCAGTTTAATGGTGTCCTTCTGGTCCTCGAAGAGCTTGAGTTCCAGGGCCCGGTTGAGTCGTTCGTTGGTCGTGTATTCGAAGGTCTTTCCCTCTACAGCCAGTGCGCCGATGTAGTTCATGATCTCCCGCCTGAAGTCGTCTTTGCGACTCTCAGGGATCTCGATCTTCTCTTCAATGGAACGCATCAACTGCTCATTGGGTTCCTCAGACTCGCCGGTGTACTTGTTCTTCACCTTCTCTTTCTGAGTGTAGGCCTTGATATTGTCTATGTAGTTGGCGCAAAGCCTCTTGATGGCCTCCTCGTCCGCGGAAATGGCGCGCTGGACCTCATTCTTTGTCACTTCACCATATTCGTCTTTCACCACGGTCAAGAGCTCTTTGAACCTTTTTTTCTGATCGTCAGATGTAATGAGACTGTGGTGATGCAGGCCCGCTTCAAGCATGTTAAGGACCATGAACGGGTTGACACAACCATCTGCGTCCTCGGAAACGAGGGCATTGGAGATTTTGTCCTGGATATAGCGTGGCGATATGCCCTCCATGCCCTCCCGCTCGGTACTATCTTTCAGTTCCTTGATGTTCTCTTCTGTGAATCCGGGTAGGCTCTTGCCATCGTAAAGCTTGAGTTTCTGAAGCAGGGTCAAATTGGCCTTTTTGGGCTCCTCTAACCTTGTGAGCGTGGCCCACATGGCGGCCATCTCCAGGGTGTGAGGGGCGATGTGCTTGCCGTGAACCTTTTCCGGTTTATAGTCTTTCTCGTAGATCTTGAGCTCATCGGACAGGCAGGTGATGTAGGGGACATCAATTTTGACCGTACGATCACGCAGGGCCTCCATGAACTCATTGCTCTGGAGCTTTTTGTATTCTGGCTCATTGGTATGGCCAATAATGACCTCGTCTATGTCCGTCTGGGGAAACTTCTTGGGCTTGATCACGTGCTCCTGGGAGGCACCTAGAAGGTCGTAGAGAAATGCCACGTCCAGCTTGAGGACCTCCACAAACTCGATCACACCCCTGTTCGCCACATTGAATTCCCCATCGAAGTTAAAGGCCCTGGGGTCCGAGTCGGAGCCGTAGGTGGCTATCTTGCGATAGTTGATATCACCTGTCAGTTCGGTAGAGTCCTGGTTCTTCTCATCTTTGGGTTGGAACGTGCCAATACCGATGCGGTCCTGCTCCGAGAGAATGAGCCTGTGAACCACCACGTGCTCTAATACCTTTTGTAGATCTCCTGAATGCTGCTGCATAAGGTTGCGAAAGGTGAATCGACAGAAGGGACAAAGGTCACCATCCACAAAGATTTTCAGATCATCCTCAAGCTTTGCATTGAGATTTTCGATAAAGGGCGCGCGAATCTCGTGGGGCATCAAATGCAGTGGTTCTTCGTGCATGGGACAGGGATCCAGCACCTCTTCTCCGTCCTGATCGGTCAGACGCCACGCAAAAGTGTATAGCGCGCCCTCACGGGTCCTGGAATAGGCCTCAAGTCCCTTCTTGAGCAGGCGAACGATTGTGCTCTTGGCCGATCCCACCGGCCCATGAAGAAGGAGGACACGACGCTCAGTCCCATAATGGCGAGAGGCTGACTTGAAAATGTTGACCAGGTGCATGAGGGGTTTTTCCAGGCCGTAAACAGCGTCTTCGCCCTCATTGTCCGGGTCAGAAAAAAACTTGTACCTGACCAACTTCTCCTTGTTCTCGGTGTACTCCTCCACGCCATAGGAGACGATCATGTCGTATATACGCTGAAAGGCGTTGCGCAGTATGGCGGGCGACTGGCCGATTATTTCCAGGTATTCCGACATTGCGCCTTCCCAGTGGAGTTCTTGGTAGGCACTGTCCCGAGTGTACTTCTCAATGAGTTCTGTGACTTCTGAATGATAAGACATGGCTTCACCTCACATTTTCTGGTCCAGGCGGACCGCGTCGGGGTTGGGGCACCCCTAAGAGGCAAGCGCGATGGCGAGTATGATCCCAGATTCTACCCGGTCGAGACTGCTAAGTGGGACCCACACACAGTCGGAATTCAGTTTCAGAAGAGGCCGCGAGGACCGATTTTTTAGAATTTCCCATTTATATTGGAAGCAATTCATATGCCACTCCTGTTTTTGTGGCCGCCCTTCATACAACTTATTGATTTTACACGCTTAATTATTTTTGAGTCCATCGCCTTCTTTCAAAAACCGGAAGGCTCTTTCGAATTACGTCACCTCATTGACAATTTTTGTCACCTATTTAGGCCCTTATTTTTGTCCCTAGAACTCTCGGTTATTAGTTAATGGGGCACACCGTTCTCACTTATCATTTGCCTGAGATAGTGAGCATAGGATAATTACCCAAGCTTTTACATTATTCTAAGACTTCTTAGAAATATTAAATATCTATATTGACCCTTTAGAATAGGGGACATCCATTAGATTATAGGTTTCTAACAATAACAGAGGATAGAGGCTGGGAGGCTAGGAGGCTTGGAAGCTGGGAGGGTAGGATGATAGACGGCGTGGCTCATCGCTCGACCACCTGGCCCTGGATGCCCTTGGATCCCAGGTCCGCCTTTTGTTTCTGCGCACGTGCCATCTGGTAAAAAGCCCCGGCAAAGAGCCCGAAAACACTGTTCTTCCCTTTTACTTCGTAAGAGAAGCACCCCAGGGCACGAAGTTCCATTCTCTCCGTATTGAGTTCCTCTTCAGATTTGTAAGTCCCTATGAGTACCGCGTACTTTGTGTGTCTCGAGTACGCACCAGGGATTTGATTCTCCCTAATAAATGCTTCGGCTTCTTCCCTTGTCCTGAAAAAGCCCGTAAAGAGCCTGAACCATTTTCCCTTTTCCCCGAGATCCACTTGAACCCAGTAGGGTGAAAGCCCCATGCTTCCGTAATCGGTCACGGCCTTTTGCAGTCTTTCAGGGGTACGGAAAGAGCCAAGGTAAACCGAATAGGGATAAATCCCCTCCACCCATTTGGGCGGTTGGATCACAGGGCCATGCTCCTCCAATGAAGCGGTCTTGGGTGGTGTTTTCTCGGGAGCGGGCTCTTGTGTTGAGGGCATTGGCTCTGGTTTTCCACTGACAGCAACCGACTTCTCGAGGGGCGTCTCTGGTGCTGTTGAAGCCACGGGTTCTGGTGTTTCCTTGAGAACAGCCGGCTCTCCTGCGGCAGTCTCCGGTATGGGAGGTTTAGTAGGAGGCTTTTCTTCAGGAATGAGAGGGATGGCCGGTTTTCTCACCACCTGATGCTTTACCACGGGTGTTGGTTTCCACTCGGAGAGCGGGATGAATTTGTGTAGATCGACGATCCCGAAATAGGTTATGGAGAGGGCCCCGAGAGCGAGCAGTAAAAGGGCCAGCAATGTGGTCCTCAACCGGTGTGACTTTTTGGCAGGTTTCGCATCTGGTTCGGGGCCAAAATCTTCAAGGGCATCATCTTTGTAACGCCATATGGGCGACGTGTCTATGAGTTCCTCTAACTCCTGGTCCTCTTCAGCCTCAAAACTCTTGACAGTATCGTTCTCATCATCGAGGCCGGGCTTTATCTTCAAAATCCTTCTCTCAGCCGTGGAAAGCGCAGCGGTTTCGGAGAATTCATCCTCAAAAGGCGATTCGGGATCTTCTTTTGGGGCCTCTATCTCCCCCATATCTGTCCCGGACGGCGCTGGTCCCTTGGCCCCTTTTTTCTGGACATCCAACTCCTCACGAAAAAGGGTGTCAAGCATCTCTTTGTCATCACCCTTTGAGGAATTGTCTCCGGCGTTTTTGTCGTTTTTCCTGGCCATATTTGTTTTTATCCAAGGGATAGCAAAAAATGAGAGACGTCCATAATATTATAACGTTCCGGGAAACAAAACAAGAAAGGCGTTTTTTTTAGCTTGTTAACTGGTAAGCAGCAAGCAGGTGACAGCATCCTCTCCATATTCTTATCAATATATAAACAGACGTCCCTCAGATCTTTCTTGACTGGTTTCAACAAAATGCTATTTTCAGTCATTGCATGTGGAATTCGGGTGCGTGCTCAGATGATGGAGCGCCCTAGCCTCCGTACGCGTTACTGAATGATCCAACCACGTCCTTCTTTCACAGGTTTGTTTGACGTTATGAAAAGAAATCGGCCCTTCTACGGCTGGACTATCGTAGGCATCTCCTTTGTCACTTTGGCCATCGGCTTTGGTATTTGGTATTCTTTCTCGGTGTTCTTCGTAGCCATCCTGAATGAATTCGGATGGGACCGAGCCAGTACGGCCGGGGTATTTTCCCTCTTCATGTTGGTGCACTCTGCGGTCGCTTTTTTCATTGGCTCCTTACACGATCGATTCGGACCCAGAAAGGTGATTCCCCTTGGTTCCCTGCTCATTTTCATAGGACTCCTTGCCTCGAGTCGGATCGAGTCGCTCTGGCAGCTCTACCTATCTTTCGGGGTGATCACAGCCATGGGCATCTGCACCATTGGTTTTGTATCTCAGTCCATTCTGCTGCCAAACTGGTTTGTGAAAAAAAGGGGACTCGCCTTCGGGATCGCGATGGCAGGGATTGGCATGGGGATGCAGGTTATCGTTCCCCTCGCACAACACATCATCTCCTCCTGGGGTTGGCGAGCAGCGTATTGCCTGCTCGCGGCCACCATCATTTGTATCGTCATCCCCCTCAATGCCATACTCCAGCGAAAGAACCCCGAGGAGATTGGGGAATTTCCGGATGGTGAAGAGAGACCGGTCACTAACAGAGACCACATTGAAGATAGCCCTTCACAATTTTCCGTAACAGAGCAGATCCAGGCTGGATGGACCTTTGCAAGCAGCCTAAGGACGAGGCAATTCTGGTTTTTGTTCCTCACTTACTTCTTCATCCCTTTCGCCATTCAAGGCGTCCTGATCCATCAGGTGGCTCATGTGGTGGATAAGGGTTTTTCGGCTGCAAGGGGGGCTTTCTTCTTCGGCCTCGCAGGCATTGCGGGCTCTGCTGGAAAGATACTTTTCGGTCACCTCTCCGATAAGATCGGCCGCGACAGGGCCTTTACGATCGGAATGGGTTGCGCCTTTCTAGGGGTCCTCAGCCTGATGAATCTCAGCACGAACCATGGTTGGCTTCTCTACGGATACGCCATCTTTTTCGGGTTGGGCTATGGATCCATTGCACCCATCTTCCCCTCCCGCGCGGCAGATCTGTTTCAGGGCGATCACTTTGGAAAGATATATGGTTTTATCGCTATCTCAGGGGGTGTCGGAGGGGCAACAGGTACCTGGCTGAGTGGAAAGATCTTTGATCTGACTGCGAGTTACAGGATCGCCTTCCTGGGCGTACTCACTGTCTTTGTCCTTATTGTCGTCCTCTTTTGGCTCACCTCCCCGGACACGCCGAGGAAAGAGGAATCATGATGCGTTTTCAGGGAAATTGGTGGGTCTGAAAAGGGGGCGAGATGGATTCAGGGTGAGATCAAACGAGGCCCTCTTTAATGGCATACCTCACGAGGTCAGCGGTCTTTTTCAATTTCAGTTTTCTCATGATATTTGCCCTATGATTTTCAACGGTACGTACGCTGATATTTAGTAGTGTTGCAATCTCATTGTTTGACTTCCCTTCGCTGACCATTTTCATGACCTCTTTCTCGCGTGTGGTTAGGGGCTCTTGAAAGGGTCGTCCTTTATTCTGTTGTATTTGTGACAGATCTTCTGCCAATTCCCCAACCAGGATGCGGGTCACATAAATCTCTCCATTTCGAATCTTATCTATGGCCGAAAAGAGTTCCATATCTGAATCCTCTTTGAGAAGATATCCGTCGGCCCCTGCAGAAATGGAGTGGTACAAGTAGTCCTTGCTCTTGTGCATGGTCAGGATCAGCACTTTGGTGAGTGGATTGATCATCTTGATCTCACGAGTGGTCTCAATGCCCCGGAGATTGGGCATGGAGATGTCAATAATGGCCATGTCAGGCTTCAATTCTTTTGCCAGGGTTAGAAGTTCCAGACCGTCTCCTGCCTCTCCAACCACCTCCATGCCTGGCATCTCCTCAATCAACCGCTTCATCCCCTCCCGAAAAAGGAGATGATCATCGGCCAATACAACGCGATAAGTTGCCACTATTTGTTCCCCACTTCTTCTATCGGGATCGTTAAGCTTATTCTGGTGCCCTCCCCCACCGGACTTCTCACGTGAAGAGAGGCTCCCAGCATATGGGCACGTTCCTCCATAGCATCTAATCCCAGGCCCTTTTCAGGGTACTGTTTTGCCCTGACCTCATTCATATCAAACCCTTTTCCGTCGTCTTTAATATTCA
>JASFIT010000175.1:0-9112 GCA_050122535.1 Desulfobacteraceae bacterium
AGATGGTTTTTCATGGTTGGTTTGAGGATGCTGACCAGCGATTTCTCCGGGGGATGGCAGAAAATACGGCCCGTGAGATTTTTGTGAAGAAATTTCTGGAACCAAATCCCTTTCTTCGAAGACCTGAAGGAGAGCTTTCAGCGGTGAAAAAAAAGACATACTTGCGCTCTCAAATCATATTCAACCAGCAAGGACCTGAAGCAGAGAAAAGAACGCGGGCAAATCGAACTGATAAGACAGGCTGGCCCATGGACCCATCCCGGCATGCGATTCTCTCCAGCGGAGGAAAAGATAGTCTGCTTAGCTTCGGCCTTCTCAGAGAGACGGGATGTGAAGTCCATCCCATCTTCATCAATGAGTCAGGACGCCACTGGTTTACAGCCCTGAACGCCTACCGCCATTTTTCAGCGAATATTCTTCATACCGCACGAGTCTGGACAAATTCAGACAGGGTATTTAATTGGATGTTGCGGCACTTCCCCTTTGTTCGTCAGGATTTCGAAAACATCCGGTCCGACGAATACCCGATCCGCCTCTGGACCGTGGCCGTCTTCCTATTCGGCGCTCTCCCTATTTTGAGAAAGAGAGGCGTTGGCCGCCTCATTATTGGTAACGAGTTTGACACGACACTAAGGATTTCACACAAAGGAATCACCCATTATGATGGGCTTTACGATCAGAGCCGCTACTTCGACAATGCCCTGACCCGGTATTTTCACCGCAAAGGCTGGGAGATCAGTCAGTTTTCCATCTTAAGACCTCTCTCGGAGCTCTTGATCGAAAAGATCCTGGTTGAACGCTATCCAGAACTTCAACGCCATCAGGTCTCCTGCCATGCAACACATAAGGAAAAGGAGAGCGTCCGCCCGTGTGGGCGGTGCGAGAAATGCCGGCGAATCGTGGGGATGCTGACTGCTCTGGGCGTTGACCCAGCAAACTGCGGCTATACACAAGAACAGATTGCCCATTGTTTGAAAAATCTGGTGACCAAAGGCATTCATCAAGAGACCGAAGGCATGGAGCATCTTGCGTTCCTCCTTGAGCAGAAAGGTGCCATTGATAAACCATCCTTGGGTTCCTTGAGGGGGAGGCAAAGGCCTGAAATTCTGAAGCTCCGCTTTGATCCTGAGAGATCCCCTGTGGAGGGAATTCCGGTGGACCTGCGTGAACCTCTATATCGCCTCTATATGGAACATGCGGCAGGTACGGTATTGCGGAGGGGTCGGAGATGGATTGATTTTGACGTCTTTGTCAATCCGGCCTTGAGAAGGCCCTACCCTTTTGAAATCCCTGCTGCCGCATCCTACCCTTCCGGGCAAATGAGTAAAGATTTAGCAAAAGACAAAAGGGTTTACCTTCTGGGAGAACTCACCTGGCCCGAGGCCCGGACACGTCTCAAACAAGTGGACGTGGCACTCTTACCGGTGGGCTCCATTGAACAACATGGGCCGCACCTTCCCTTGGATTGTGATTCCTTTGATGCACAGTATCTGGCAACCAAGGTGGCAGAAAATTGCATGGACCCTAAGCCACTTGTGCTCCCGTTGATGCCCTACGGTGTTTCATATCACCACGAAGATTTCAGTGGCACCATCAGTGTCAGCCCTGAAACCCTTTCCAAGCTTGTCTATGACATAGGCATGAGCGCTGCTCGCCATGGGGTGACCAAGCTAGTCATCATCAACGGTCATGGAGGCAACAGTCCGGCCCTTCATTTTGCGGCCCAGATGATCAATCGCGATGCGCACATCTTCACCTGTGTGGATACGGGCGAGACAAGTGATCCCGATGTTTACAGCATGGCAGAAACCCCCAATGATGTGCATGCCGGGGAGATTGAAACCAGCACCACCTTGGCCACTCGGCCTGATCTGGTCAGGCTGGCGGCCGCCAAGAAGTTTGTACCCAAGTTTTCAAGCCGCTACCTCAACTTCACCTCTAAAAGGAGAGTGGAGTGGTACGCCCATACCTCCAAGATTTCTCAAACGGGCGTCCTGGGTGATCCGACCAAAGGAAATGCGGAAAAGGGCGAGCGCATATGGAAGATAATGGTAAAGCGCCTGGTGGAGTTCGTGGAAGACTTAAAAAACTTGAGCTTGGACGAAATCTATCAAAAACGCTACTGAAGCCATCAGAATAATCTGCATGCGTTCTATGGCTAGTGGCTCGTTCACAATTCGAGACAGGGAGTCTAAAGGCTCTCCTACCCTTCTTATTGGTTAGAAGAGCGTAGTATCCATGTCATTCCTGCGAAAGCAGGAATCCAGAAGGTTCCAGCTCGTCTCCCGCTTCTCCGGGAGTGACAAAAGGGTTTTAGCCTATGAAAATCACGCACATAGAGGCCTGGCGGGTGACCATGCGCCTAGCGGAGCCCTATACCATTGCATACGAGACGGTCCATGAGACCACCAATGTCTTTCTTTGTTTGGAGACCAATCAAAGCATCAATGGATATGGGTGCGCGGCCCCGGACGAGCAGATCACCGGGGAGACGGCTGACAGTGTCCTTCGTGCCATTGAGGACGTGGTCAAACCTGCCATAAGCAATTCTGATCCTCTACGCCCGGCCATGCTCCTTGAAAGGCTCAAGCCTCCATTAAAAGGTCAGTCCTCTGTCCTTGCTGGCTTAGACATGGCCCTGTTCGACATCCTCGGCAAGGCGAGTAATCTCCCCCTGTGGAGGCTGCTGGGCGGATTCAGAGATCGCATGAAGACGAGTGTGACCATCGGAATACTCCCCTCTAAAGAGACCGTGGATCGGGCACGGGATTGGGTCTCACGTGGATTCACGTGCCTCAAGATAAAAGGCGGTATCAACGTGGAGTCGGACATCGAGAGAGTGCTCAAGGTCCGTGAGTCGGTAGGCAAAGGAATCGAACTCCGTTTCGATGCAAATCAGGGATTCTCTTTAGAGGATTCCTTCAAATTTGTTGAACAGACCCGAAAGGCCCGTCTCGAGTTGATTGAACAGCCTACGCCAAAGGGCAAGCCTGACTTACTGGGGCGGGTGACCAGCGGCGTGTCTATCCCGGTGATGGCCGATGAAAGCCTGATGACTTTGAGGGATGCCTTCCGTATTGCTCGCCGTGATCTGGCTGACATGGTGAATATCAAATTGATGAAGGTGGGCGGGATTTCAGAGGCACTTCAGATTAATGCGGTGGCTCGATCAGCGAGATTGGAAGTCATGGTGGGCTGCATGGACGAAGCGGCCCTGGCCATTGCTGCTGGACTTCACTTTGCCCTGGCCCGACCCAATGTCATCTATGCAGACCTGGATGGCCACCTGGGGCTTATGGGAGATCCATCTCATGGCGGCGTTATCCTCCGCAAAGGCATCCTCTTCCCCACAAATAGCCCGGGACTGGGCTTCGATCTTCGGGAGTCGTCTTGACAAGTATCACATTCTCTTTTAAGGATCTGAGGGTCAGAACCCATTACCCTTCAACTGAACCTTTTCCAATTCAGCAGCACAATGTTTGAAACCATCATTATACTCGTGGCGGTGGTCGTCATATTCTTATTCATTGAATACCGCATCCATGTTGGAAATCTGGATTCCATTCCCATTCGTGTCCATGTAAACGGCACACGCGGCAAATCTTCCGTCACCAGACTCATCGCAGGTGCTCTGCGTGAGCATGGTTTGAAAACCTTTGCCAAAACGACCGGCACACTACCGCGGATGATCATGGACGATGGCAGGGAGTATCCCATCTTTCGCCCTGCCGGAGCCAATATCATAGAGCAACTGCGTATCGTATCCCTCGCAGCAAACAATGATGCCCAAGCCCTTGTCATTGAGTGCATGGCGGTTCAGCCACGCCTTCAGTCTCTTACTGAACTGAAATTTGTTCGTGCCACCCATGGGGTCATTACCAATGCCAGGGCCGACCATTTAGATGTGATGGGGCCCTCGGAGAGGGATGTGACCCTTGCTCTTTTAGGAACCGTGCCTGTGGAGGGCAAGTTTTTTACAGCTGAACATGACTATTCGGAAGAATTTGAGGAGGTGTGCAAGGATAGAAAAAGCGAACTCCATGTGGTGGAGCCGGTTGACGTGGAAGCCGTCACGGATAAAGACATGTCTGGTTTCACCTATGTGGAGCATAAAGAAAATGTGGCCTTGGTCCTCAAAATCTGCGCATCTTTGGACGTACCCCGGAATGTGGCCCTTAAAGGGATGTGGAGGGCCCAGCGTGACCCAGGGGCCATGAGTGAGCACGAAATTGATTTTTTCGGACGCAAGATTCTCTTTGTAAACGGTTTCGCTGCCAATGATCCTGAGTCTTCGGAAAGAATATGGAGAATGGCCCTCCAAGCGCATCAGGATTTTGATAGGAAAATTATGGTGCTAAGTGCGCGATCAGACCGTCCCGACCGCTCAAAACAACTGGGTGAGGCCATAGTGAATTGGCCCCAAGCTGATAGATACGTACTGATGGGTAGCGGTGTGTATGTGCTGTTCCGAACGGCCGTTGCAACCGGTGTAGATTCTTCAAAGTTCGTATATGCAGAGGGTATGCCGACCAGTCAGATATTCGAGGAGATCATAGGGATTTCAGGTCGGTCGGCCATGGTTATGGGCATCGGAAATATTGTTGGCCCGGGGATGGAACTCGTGAACTATTTTCGTCACCGGAGAAAACTTCAGTAAGGGGATGCCATGGAAGGACTCGTAAGTCTATCAATTGGAATCGGGCTCGTGGTGAGTCTGACTTTTTCAGAAATGCTCGGATTAACGGCTGGCGGCCTGGTCGTCCCGGGCTACGTGGCCTTATATATGGACCGCCCAATCATCATCATTCTCACACTTCTGGTAAGTTATCTCACTTACTTCATCGTTCATTCCTTGAGTGCCGTGATGATTATCTATGGGCGGCGCAGGACCGTGTTGATGATTCTCGTGGGCTTTGCCATGGGCGCTTTGCTCCGATCCTTTGGGACTTTCCCGTTGCCCATGACGACCATCGACTTGTCCATCATTGGATATATTATCCCAGGGCTCATCGCCATCTGGATTGACAGGCAGGGGCTCATTGAGAGCTTGACAGCCCTCCTCATTGCGAGCGTCATCGTGCGCCTAATTTTGATCCTAATCACTGGTGGGGAGATGAGAATATGAAAAAAATCTACTGGCGTCCAAGTAAAGTGCCACGTGTGGCCCTCCTGGTCAGCGCAATCCTCGCGATTGCCGCCCTTTCGTCCGTGGAACTTATTAAAATCAAACGAAAACAGCCCTATTTTGAGGAAAAATACCAGGCCTCTCTCACCATGAAGAAGGGCATGGAAGCCATCAAAGCTCACCGCGTCAAGCGTTTTGGCCCCATCGATACGGCAGCAGATCCAGCCCATTCCGGGATGATAGGACTCCCCCAATCCCTCATTACAAGTGTCTTTGGTCATTTGCCTGCAAAACACAACACCATAAACCCCAACTGGGCCGCGGTTATGGTGGAAATGCTCAAGAAAGCAGGCCTCAAAGAAGGAGACGTGGCGGCAGTGGGTTTTTCAGGCTCTTTCCCTGCCTTGAACCTTGCCACGCTCGCGGCCGCCGAGGTGCTCAAGCTGAAAGTGGTGGGGATCACCAGTGTAGCCGCCTCCACATGGGGCGCCAACATTCCACAGTTCACATGGCTGGACATGGAACGTTTGCTCCAAAAGGAAGGAGTTATCTCTCACCGATCTGTCGGAGCCTCCTATGGTGGAAAAGAAGACATGGCCCTTGGAAGGTCGAAAAAGGGCCGAGAACTGCTGCGTGCAGCCATGGAGCGCAATGGGCTGAGCCCCCTGGACTTTGAGACCACCAAGGAGAATATCGATGAGAGGATGGCCATTTATCAGAAGTTTGCGGAGGAAAAACCGATAGCTGCATATGTGAACGTGGGAGGTGGCACCGTATCCGTGGGGACCGTTCTGGGCAAAAGACTTTTTAAGCCGGGGCTAAATATGAAACTCCCTCCGGGCACGATGGGCGTTGATGGCGTCATCATTCGGTTCGCCCGCGAAGGTATACCCGTCATACATATGGTCTACATCGACCAGCTCGTTGAGAGATATGGCCTTACCCCTACTCCTCTCGTCATGCCGAGTGTGGGAGAAGGCCAAATATATAGGCGAATAGAATACAATCTTTATCTCGCAGCAGCGAATCTCATTATCCTTTTGCTCGTCTTATATGCCTTTTTAAAGCTGGATATAGGGTACCGTATCTTCGGATCGTCGCGAATTACCCAACCTCCTAAACACCCCGAACCCATGGTGTAATTGGAGAGGAAAAACCGAGGTGTGGATGCAGTTATCTCCGAAAAAGGGGCTCACCAACGAGGTTGGGTCCCAATGCGATGTCCCATGACCTCAAGGGTCTCACTTACCACCATGAAAGCATTGGGATCCAACCGCTTGATCATCCCTTTGAGCTGCGCCAATTCATGAAACGCAACAACCGTATAAATG
The DNA here is from genome assembly GCA_050122535.1 of Desulfobacteraceae bacterium. Taxonomy (GTDB): domain Bacteria; phylum Desulfobacterota; class DSM-4660; order Desulfatiglandales; family HGW-15; genus JASFEQ01. The sequence continues at coordinate 6,457 of JASFIT010000175.1, forward strand.
ATTTCCTCCTCCTTGCCCGTGTATCCTCCCCGACCCGCTATAATCGTCAACCCTCTATTCATTTCATGAATGATCTTGTGGGAAACCTCTTTCCATTTGGTGGAGATGATAAATACGGCCTTTCTCTGGCTCAGTCCAGTGACGACCAGATTCAACATATAGGAGGTAACGTACACGTAGATCAATGTGTAAAGTGCCCTTTCGAGTGCAAAGAGAGCCGCGGCTGCCACGAGCACGACGCTATTAAAGGCCAAGCTCGTGCTGCCGAGGCGTACAGAAAAACGTTGCAGCATAATAACAGACAGGATGTCTAGGCCACCGGCTGAGCCCAGAGATCTGAGAATAATCCCGCCCCCCGTTCCCATGATGATCCCCGCCAAAAGGACGCTCAGTATCTTGTCCTGAACTGGGACAAAGACCTGTATCCATTCCACCGCTAGGGAGAAGATAACCATCCCAGCAAGACTGTAAAAGAAAAAGCGTCGTCCCACGTATTTCCATCCCAGAGCGAAAAGGGGAATGTTCAGGAGAAAATACAGCCATGATACGGATAGAGAAGGGACAAGATAGTAAATCACCAGGGCCACTCCGGCGAACCCCGCACTGAAAAATTGGTGGGGAATCAGAATCCCGTTTATGGATACAGCGCAAAGAATGCTGCCTACGCATATCAGAACGAGATTCCACAAAATTTTTCGTAGGGCTCTCACGTCGAGTTTCTTGTAAGACGATGTGGTATCCATCTTTTCCTCCTTTATGTCGTGGAATGGTGGGGCCAGCCCTCTTACCCTGCATTTCATTGCCTCCCCCCAAATCTCAAGAGATCTGTCTTTGGTGAAGGTATCTGTTGCTTCTCAAATAAGGCACATTATTCCGTTCACCTTCTTCAACGCAGACGTGAGATTGTGCAAAGAAATAGGAGGATCGAATGGTTGGGCAGGAGAAGAAAGCATGTTAGGGGCCAAGCACCGCTAGCCTTGACCCCATTTGACGAGTCCCATCCCGTGCCGGCTTTCAGGATTGGGATGATTGGGTGTAATGCGAATGTTTAGTCCAAAATGGCCCGCTTCTTCAAATCGAATATCACACTGGTACCTGTGAATATGGTCACCAACGGTCTCCGAAGTGTTCATGATTTGGGTAAATCGGTCCACATAACCATTCGAGGGATCTAGCCTCCCGTAATAGGCCTCTACCATCACATCTTGAGGTAATAGTTCGCCCAGAAAGATGTTCGTCTCAACGTGATAGACTCCGCCCACTTCCACCTCGTCCACTGAATCCATCCGGATATCCTTGATGGCCACGTTTCCCCAGTTATACATAATCTTCTCTCTCCATCGCGCCAACTGCTTCAGGTCTTCTCTTTCTCTTTCCATCAGTTGAGTGCCCTGTTCGGCGGCGGGCAAATAAAACCGGTCCCAGTACTCCTCTACCATTCTATGGGTGTTGAACATTGGGCATAGCTTAAGGAGGGAGGCCTTCATCATGGCCAGCCATCGCCTGGGGATCCCCTCTGGCCCCCTATCATAGAAGAGGGGAATGATATCTTTTTCCAGGATATCGTAAAGCGTCCGGCTCTCCAGGTCGTCCTGAAAAGCATGGTCTTCGTAAACCTCCCCACTGCCGATAGACCAACCGATCTCCCTGTCATATCCTTCATCCCACCATCCATCAAGTACACTCAGATGAAGGCCACCGTTGGCCACGGCCTTCATACCGCTCGTCCCGCTAGCCTCCATAAAACGACGGGGCGTGTTGAGCCAGACATCCACGCCCTGGACCATGTGACGCGCAATCTCCATGTCATAGTCTTCCAGGAAAACCATGTGACGCCTTATGCTCTCTTTGCTTGCTGTCTGAACCAGTTTCTTGATGAGCTCTTTGCCCATGTTGTCGTTGGGATGGGCCTTCCCTGCAAAAATAATTTGGGCCGGATGTCTTTCGTTGGTCAAAATTTTCTCAAGTCGCGCAATATCCCTAAGAATGAGATCTGCCCGCTTGTATGGCGCAAACCTGCGCGCAAAACCAATGGTCAAAGTCTCAGAGCTGAGCACTTCTTCCGCAATAGCGACCTCCCGATCCGGATTTCCCCTTTTCATGAGTTGTTCTTTGAGTCTTTTTCGTGTAAAAGCGACTAACCTCTCTCTTGCCCTCGCCTTGGTCCTCCACAGCTCCGAGTTTGGAATCATGTCCACCCGCTCCCAGACTTTCACATTATCCGGGTCCTCAATCCATCGTGGACCCAGGTACCGATTGTAGTTCTCAGCCATTTCCTGTGAGATCCAGGAAGGGGTGTGGACGCCATTTGTTACATGATGGATGGGCAGGTCCACTTCTGGTGTGTGGGGCCATAATGGCTGCCACATTCTGCGGCTCACCTGGCCGTGGAGCTGACTGACCCCATTGCTCCGGTTGGATAGTCGCAGGGCCAGTACGGCCATGGAGAATTCCTCTTCTTTGTTTCGAGGATCCTGTCTCCCAAAACCGAGCAGCACATCGATGCTGATACCCATAGTCTTGGCAAAGGTAGTGAAATAGGCCCGCATCAGATCGGGATGGAATGTGTCTATGCCTGCCGGTACGGGGGTGTGGGTGGTAAAGACATTCGTAGATCGCACAAATTCCAGCGCCTCGTTAAAGCGCATTCCTTTGT
>JASFIT010000176.1:0-9047 GCA_050122535.1 Desulfobacteraceae bacterium
CATGCTTAACCCATTTTTTTCCAATCAGCCAAGAATTTTTCAAGGCCAATATCTGTCAAGGGATGCTTTATCAACTGCTGAATGACCTTGTAGGGAATTGTGGCAATATCCGCTCCCATAAGGGCAGCGTCAACCACGTGCGTGGGATTTCGGATACTGGCCACGATAATCTCGGTATCAAAACCATAATTGTCGTATATGGTGATGATCTGCTCCACCAAATCCATACCCGTGCTACTGATATCATCCAACCTGCCCACAAAAGGGCTCACATAGGCTGCACCCGCCTTAGCGGCCATCAAGGCTTGAGTGGGAGAGAAACAGAGGGTCACATTGGTCTTTATGCCCTCTGCGGCTAGAATCTTAACCGCCTTCAAGCCTTCTTCGATCAAAGGTATTTTGACCACAATGTTATCGGCCAGCTTTACCAGATCCCTCGCCTCATTGATCATTCCTTCCGCATCCGTGCTCACAACCTCAGCGTTCACCGGACCATCCACAATACTGCAAATCTCTTTGATTAACCCTGTGAACTCCCTCCCCTCTTTAGAGACCAGCGTAGGATTCGTCGTGACGCCGTCCAAGAGCCCTAAGTCGTTCGTCTTTCTTATCTCTTCCACGTTCGCTGTGTCGATAAAGAATTTCATAGGTCCTCCGTTCCTTTCAAGTGACTAAAGTGTGCTAAAGTGAACTAAATTGCCTAAAGTAACGCTCAAAAAATCGTCTTTGATTATCTGCTTAGTAGCTACTACCAAACCGGACAGATTCACTAGGAAGTCCCTGTCCTGCTTACTCTTTACTCCTCACTCCTTTCTCTCGGACTCCTTCTTCTGCAACGCAAACTTATCAGCGCATTCGTCACTGCAAAATAGGTGTTCCTGTCCTTCGATTATCCTCCTGACCGATTCCCTTCTCGGTATATAGGTCCCGCAAAAAGGATCCTGTACCATCTCGTCAATGACGCCTCCAGGCTTCCGTCTGTCGATCTTGGTCCGCGCAGAGAAGATCCCTTTGACCAGACGGTATAGGATGTAGGCAAGAACCGCGAGAAATATTATTCTTATCATCTAAATATCCCTTATTGCTTTAATGGAACCACCTCTTGGCCATTGTTCTGTATCCTCCCTAGCAGTTCAACCATGGTCACGCCAAGGGAGGGGTGAATCAGATCTGGGGCCAACTGGACCAAGGGCACAAGAACAAATTTCCTGAGATGCATTAGTGGGTGTGGAACCGTGAGATCCTCCTCATTAATAATCTCACGGCCATAAAGCAGGATATCCAGGTCAATGATCCTGGACCCCCACCGCTCTCTTCTAATCCTGCCCATGTCCGACTCGATGGCCAGGAGTCTTCTCAATAGGTTCCGGGGATGTATCTCTGCTGATAGGGAGACAACCCCATTCACATACCACTCCTGTCCCTTCACGCCTACTGGCCTCGTCAGGTACCAATCTGAACGCCCGGTGAGTTGGCATCCGGGGATTTGCTCTATCCTCTCAATGGCCGTTAAGCAGTTGTGGCGTTTGTCTTCTAAATTCGAACCTATTCCAATGTAAGCGGTTGTCTTAGAGTGTTTGGAGTATGGGAGCGTTGGAGTATAGGAGTGTTGATTTGCAGTCATTATGTTATTCTGTGTTGATTGGTAAGAGCAGTTTCAAATGCCTCGATTCTTAGGACGTGGGAATCTGCAGTGTCTGTTTTTATGATGTTTTCTGCGTTTTCCCACTACTCCATGACTCCAGTGCTCCATCTTAGAATGTCATGGACTTGATTCTTTCTATGGCTTCTTCGAGTCGATCCCGTTTCTGGGTCAAAGCAATTCGGAAATATCCTTCTCCAGGTTCTCCAAAGCCGTTACCCGGGGTCACCACCACACCCTTCTCCAACAACCGGGTTGTCAATTGAGCCGATGTATACCCTTGAGGAACCCTGATCCAAAGGTAGAAAGTAGCCTTGGGAGAAGCCAGGTCAAAACCAGCCTCACTCAAACCTTTAACCGTCAGGTCTCTTCGGCGAGTATAAACCTCCACCATCTCCTTGACACAAGACTGGTCATCACGCAGGGCTTTGATGCCTGCGATTTGGACAGCCTGGAAGACACCGGAGTCGATATTGCTCTTGATGGCACCAAGCCCATCCACCATTGACCTGTTTCCGACTGCAAAGCCGATCCGCCATCCGGTCATATTATAGGTTTTAGAAAGTGAGTGAAACTCCAGAGCCACTTCCTTTGCGCCATCCGCTTCCATAAAGCTGGATGGCCGGTAGCCATCGTAGGCCATCTCAGTGTATGCTGCATCATGGCATACCAATATTTCGTTTTTGTTTGCGAATTCCACTACCTTATTGAAAAAATCAGGGTCTGCCACTGCGGCCGTGGGATTATTGGGATAGTTGATAAATATCAACTTGGCCCGCTCCGCTATCTCGGAGGGAATAGAATTTAGATCCGGCAAAAAATTATTCTCGCTCACCAACGGCATAAAATAAGATTCACCGCCTGCGAACATGGTGGCAATGTGGTAAACAGGGTAGGCCGGGGACGGAACAAGGGCCACATCTCCAGGGTTGATGTAGGCGAGTGGAAGGTGTGCGATGCCCTCCTTACTGCCTATCAATGAAACCACTTCGCTTTCTGGGTCCAGATCAACGTCAAACCTCCGTTTATACCATTCTGCGACCGCGTACTTAAAATCATGCATTCCCGAATAGGAAGGGTACTGATGATTACCCGGGTCTTCGACCGCACGCTTCATGGCTTCGATAATATGATTCGGCGTTGGGAGATCCGGGTCACCCACACCAAGATCGATGATATCCACGCCACGGGCCTTAACCTCCGCTTTCTTCCTATCTATCTCCTTGAACAGATAGGGGGGAAGTTTCCGCAGCCTCTCTGCTTTTTCAAAATTACCCATGTTAGCCCTTTTTGTTATTTCAACCCAAGTACATCCTGCATATCATACAAACCCGCGGGTTGACTCACGACCCACGCGGCCGCCCTTAGCGCGCCTTTTGCAAAATTATCCCGGTTGTGGGCCCGATGCGTTAGCTCTAGCCTTTCACCGATACCCCCAAACATCACCGTATGCTCACCCGTGATATCCCCGGCTCGCCAGGTCTGGACGCCAATCTCTTCCTCACTGCGCTGTCCTATCATACCTTTTCTCTCATAGACCGCCACCTTATCCAGATCCCGTTTTACGGAATCAGCCAGGATCTGAGCGAGACGCATAGCTGTTCCGCTTGGTGCATCCTTTTTCAGCCTATGATGTACCTCCAGGATCTCCATGTCAAAATCCTCGCCAAGGATCTTGGCCATCTCTCCAGCAATGCGGAACATGACATTTACCCCCACACTCATATTGGGTGCCATGACGCACTTGGTGGTCTTGGACAGTTTCTCTAATTCTTTCAGGTTGTCGCCAGTTATCCCCGTTGTACCAATGACCATGGCAAGTCCGTTGGGCGCGGCCTCCCTCATGTTTTCTAGTGTGGCCTCTGGCGCAGTGAAATCAATGAGGACCTCACCCAGATCAACAACTTGTTTGAGGGAGCCTGCAACTTTAATACCCACATCCCCAAGGCCCACAACCTGTCCCACATCCTGATTTACACCCGGATGGTCCGGATGCTCAAAGGCCGCCACCAGGGTGACATCTTGGCTCTGCTGGATCATGTGAATGATCCGTCCACCCATGCGACCCCCAGCACCGGCAACTATAGCTTTAACCATGATCCCCTCCATTCGCGGCTTGGCAGCTCGACAGCCGTAGCACAAAGGCCTCGGTACCTGCCAGCCACTGCTAGGCGTTGCCAACCGAGGCAGGGGCGGGTAAAACCCTGGCCCTGCTGTTGAATTATGACTTCAGACGTAACTTATATGAGACCGTAGTCTTTGAGTGCCTTTTTGAGCTTTTCTTTATTCGCAGGAGAGATGGGAGCCAAAGGGAGTCTTAGCTCTCCATCGATCTTTCCCATGAGAGCCAATGAGGTCTTCACAGGGATGGGATTGGTCTCATAAAACATGGCCTGACACAACGGCAATAGCTTGAGGAAAAGCTCCCTCGCCCCTTCCACATTCCCCTCTTCCCAGGCCGTGACCATGTCGGCCGTATCTTTCGGAACGATATTGGCCACCACGGAGATCACTCCCGTACCCCCAATGGCCAGCACCGGCAAAGTCACGTTGTCATCCCCAGAAAGCAGAGTGATATTGTCCCCTGCCAATTTAACAATCTCGGCCATTTGGCCCAGGCTTCCTGAGGCCTCTTTTATTGCTACCACCTCGGGTAATTGGGCCAGGCGGGCCACTGTCTCAGGGAGCATGTTTACACTGGTTCTCCCTGGGACGTTGTAAAGGACCTGGGGCAGAGGGACAGCGTCGGCAATGGCCTTGAAGTGCTGATACAGACCCTCTGGGGTCGGCTTGTTATAGTAAGGGGTCACCTGCAGTGTGGCATCAGCCCCTACCTTCTTTGCATGTGCTGTCAATTCGATCGCCTCACTGGTACTGTTACCACCGGTCCCTGCAATGACGGGCACCCTTTTATTTACGGCCTCAACGGCAATATCGATGACCCTGGCATGCTCTTCCATGTTCAGGGTGGCGGATTCCCCCGTGGTTCCACTGGGTACTATCGCGCTGGTGCCATTCTCGATCTGAAATTCGATCAGCTCCCGATAGGCCTCCTCATCTATTTTGCCTCCTTTGAAAGGTGTAACAATTGCCACAATAGATCCTTTAAACATAACAACCTCCCCACATAATAGTTATCCGTTATTGGTTTTTTATGATTGGCAGATACCCCATCTAATCATTCCCGCTGTAAGGTTCCTGAGTCACTGGTTTCACTCCTCTCTTCGATAAGTCCTTAATATTTCCCATCCTACAACGCTTCCTCATTGAGTTGGGCTTGATAAACAATTGATGTACTTCCCTCTAACCACACCCGTGTAAATGCGTTACCCTGTTTACGATAATGGATTTTTAAGGCCTCTCCCCCCTTCGTTCTAACATTTACGGGAGAGCTGACCATCTCTCTGGCAGAGGCTATGAGCGCCGATGCTATGGCACCAGTTCCGCAGGCGAGGGTCTCATCCTCGACACCCCGTTCATAGGTCCTGATCTCAAGCATATTCGGTCCGAGCACCTTCATAAAGTCCGCATTCGTTCCTTCCGGCGAAAACATATTATGGTAGCGAATGGACCTCCCCTGTTCGAAAACGGGATGTCTTGAAAGATCGTCCACCTGAACGACCACATGGGGCACGCCAGTGTTGATAAAATCCACACTAAGCCAGCCAGCCTCACGGGACAGACCTATATCCATCTCCAGGCCCGAAGGATCAGGCATCAACACCTTAACATCCCGTCCCATCACCTCAGCAGAGACAGGCCCGGCCAGAGTTTCAAAGGTCATCTTTGACTTGGTAATACCCTTTATATGGGCGAAACGGGCAACACACCGGCTCCCGTTACCGCACATTTCCACCTCCCCACCGTCTGCGTTAAAATATCTCCAGGCAAAATCGAAACGATCCGATCTAGTCACAAAGATCAGTCCATCAGCCCCCACCGATTCTCGGCGTGTGCAAGTCCTCTGCACGAGGCGCCGCATCTCCTCTTCCGCAACGCTTCCATCCCGGTTGTCAATGAGGATGAAGTCGTTACCGCTTCCATTCATTTTCCAGAATTCGATTGTTTTCATGTCCTTGCCGTGCTTCAGCCTGTCACTGCAGGAAGTCGGGAATCATTTCCCCTCTGACCAGATCCTCATAGGTCTCCCTGGCCCGTATAACATAATATTGATCCTCTTTTACCATCACTTCAGCGACCCGGGGCCGAGAGTTGTAATTGGATGCCATGCTAAAGCCATAGGCCCCGGAAGTCATAATAGCCATCAATTCCCCTGGCTGGAACGATTCCACCTCCCGGTCCCTCGCAAAGAAATCCCCTGTTTCGCATATGGGCCCCACAATATCTGCCCGGACCTTCTTACGCCCAGCCATTTCCACGGGCTGAATGCCGTGGAATGAGCCATATAAACTGGGCCGTATCAGATCATTCATGGCCGCATCCACAATGATGAATTCCTTTTCATGTGTCGTCTTGGTGTAAAGGACACGTGTGACCAGTATGCCCGCATTCCCCATGATCACTCGACCTGGCTCCAGTATCAGAATCATATCCTCCATGCCCAGCTCCTCCTTGAGGGCTGCAGCATACGCCTTCGGGTGGGGGGGCTCCTCCTTATCGTATGTAATCCCCAATCCCCCGCCCAAGTCGAGATATGTAATGTCAATGCCTGCCTCACCCAGCCTTTCGATGAGGTCCTGTAACAACCTCAGTGCATCCACAAAGGGGCTTACCTGGGTGAGCTGAGAGCCTATATGGCAGGAGACCCCGGAGACGGAAAGATTGCCCAGCGTGGCTGCTCGCGTGTATTCCTCAAGGGACTCGCTGATGTCGATTCCAAATTTGTTCTCTTTGAGACCGGTTGATATGTAGGGGTGGGTTTGCGGATCGATGTCAGGGTTCACCCTTATGGCTATGGAAGCCTTCTTCCCCAAACTTTTTGCCACTTCATTTAACCTCGATATCTCCTGTGAGGATTCCACATTGAAAAGCAGGATATCAGACTTAAGGGCATATTCCAGGTCTTCGATACACTTTCCCACACCGGAATATACGATCTTCTGCGGCTCAACGCCTGCCTTAAGGGCACGGTAGAGCTCTCCGCCAGAGACAATGTCCACGCCACCACCTTCTTGGGCAAAAAGCCTCAGAATGGCAAGGCTGGAATTGGACTTCATGGAGAAGCAAGTCAGGTGCTTGATGCCTTGAAAAGCACCGTCAAAGGCCTTGAAGTGTTGTCTCAATGTGGCATGTGAGTACAGATAGAAAGGGGTTCCCACAACCCTTGCTATCTCCGACACAGGGACATCTTCACAGCAAAGCATATCCTTCTGGTATTGGAAATGATGCATGTCTTACCACTTAGCCGCAGACCCACGCAGACAGACACAGACTTTTTCGTCTGCCAACGTCGGCAGAGGAAAAGAGATGTGCCCTCCGGCAGGCGAAAGAACAAATCTTCTTATTTTGAGTCTTGAGTATACAAGAACGCACTAGCCTTATTTCCCTTTGTCCCTACCTGCAAAGGTCTGCCCCAATCCTGTCTCACCCATCAAGCCAATCATTGGCATCACATTTGGCCAAGCAAGTCGCTCGGCCAAATTGTCAGCGCTCGTCTGCGGTTAATAAATTTGAGGTCCTTACTCTACGACTACTTTGACCGTGTCAGAAGGCGGACCAATCGCCTCACCTGCTCCGATCAGGTTCACTCGGAAAAAATAGACTTGTCCTTGACCCTTCACCGGAATCCTGCAGAGAAAGCCTTCCTCTGTGACCACCCCGGCACCAAATGTTTGATGGCCCTGATATGCAATGGGGCAACCTTCACATGGGGATTTTTCAAGGGGATATTGCGCATAATAAACCCTGACACCTTCTACTTCCTTCGGGCCACTAATCTTTCCCCTCAAAACGATAACTTGCTTTTGCCGCTCGCCCTCTAAGTGGGTCACCTTTGCAGGGAACTCTTTCTTGGGCAGAAAGGGGTCGCCTTTCTTTCCGCACGTCAGCGTGACAATGAGGATCCCTGAAGCGCACAAGAAAACCAGAAATCGGGCGATGTTCAAGATTCGAGTTCCTCTTTGGCCTTTTGAAGACTTCTTTTGACCGCTTTGGGCCCTGTACCACCTGGGAGATTTCTCCTTTTTATGCATGAAATGGGCTCAAGCCAATCGTAAACATCCTTCTCTATCTTACGCTCAAACTTCTTCATCTCCTCCAGGCTGAGCTGGCTTAATTCCTTCTTCTGATCCATGGCAAAAAGGACCATTTTTCCCACTGTCTCGTGGGCCTTCCGAAAGGTTACCCCTTTCCCCACCAGGTAATCCGCCAGATCGGTAGCAACAAGATAGCCCTCTTCGGTCGCCTTTCTCATGGTCTCCCCATTAAAAGAGACTTCCTTCAAGAGACGGCTTAATACCAAGAGACATTGATCCACCGTGTCTACTGTATCGAATAGGGCCTCCTTGTCCTCCTGCAAATCCTTGTTGTAGGTCAAGGGAAGGCTCTTCATGGTGGTCAAAAGGGCCATTAAGTGCCCGTACACCCGGCCGGTCTTGCCCCTTATGAGCTCCGGCAAATCCGGATTTTTCTTTTGAGGCATTATACTGCTGCCCGTGCAGTATGCATCAGGGAGATTTATGAATCCGAACTCCTGGCTTGACCAGATGATCAGTTCCTCACATAGACGGCTCAAGTGCATCATCAGGACAGAGGATGCAAAAAGGAAATCGATCACAAAGTCCCGGTCGCTTACGGCATCCATACTGTTCTCTGAGATGGCGTCAAACCCCAACTCTTTCGCCACCATTTCCCGGTCCAGTTGAAAGGTGGAACCGGCCATTGCAGCACTCCCCAGAGGAAGGATATTTACCCGTTTAAGGTTTTCTTGAAACCTCTGCTTGTCCCTTTTCATCATCTCAAAGTAGGCCAGAATGTGATGAGCCAGCAGCACGGGTTGCGCCCGCTGAAGGTGGGTATACCCAGGGACAATCAGATCCATATTTTGGCCCGCAAGACCCACCAAAACCCTTTGCACTTCATGGATCCGTTCAGCCACCCTATGAATGGCTTCCCTTACGTACAAGCGCACATCCAGGGAAACTTGATCGTTCCGGCTTCGGCCTGTGTGAAGCTTCTCCCCAACCGGCCCGATCTTCTCCACCAGGACCTTTTCCACAAGGGTGTGAATATCTTCGTGCATCTCATCAAGAGAGATTTCTCCTCTGTCCATCTCTCTCTTTATCTCTGCCAGGGCATCAAGGATCTGGGAAGAATCTTCTTCACTGATAATTCCCTGTTTGGCGAGCATCCGACAATGGGCCATGCTTCCTTTTATATCCTGGGCATATAGACGTGCGTCAAAGCTGATGGAGGCATTAAACTTTTCCACCACCTCCGCCATTTC
>JASFIT010000177.1:0-8997 GCA_050122535.1 Desulfobacteraceae bacterium
GAGCCGGTCTGCCACCTCGTGGATACCCACGGAGGGCTCTGTGACCGCCCGCTCAAAGACATGCGTAAAACCCTGAAGATGGCAGGCTCCTCGATTGGATGTGGCGAAGCTGAGTGCTGTAGAATTGTAGGCCCTGGGATCATGGGCCGGAAGCCCCAGGCCCTTCACCTGCATGGCGATGTCTCTGGTCTCTGGAGGCAGCTCTTCCAGTATTCTGCTATAACCCTGTGCCAGAAACTTGCCAAATCCCTTGCCATTACCCATTTGTTGAATCAACGCTAGGGCAGCATCACCATCTCCCCACCGGGGTTCCATACCTTCCAAAAAGTCGGATGGAAGAAGGCCCTTTTCAAAGGCCTCCATGGCAAAACCGATTAGGGAACCCACCTCGATCACATCCATCCCCAGACGGTTGCAGGCCTCATTCATTCTTTGGACCGCCCGAATATCATCCACCAGGAGATTGGCGCCCAGAAGGGCTAGGGTCTCATACTCAGGGCCACCCGTTAGGCCAGACTTGGGATCGTTACTCGCATCCATTCCCACGGTCCTTCCACAGCCCAAGACGCAGCCTGCACACCTGTAATTTTGAATGAAAATGCTCTCTTCCATGGATGGCCAGCCGATCTTTTGTGCCCCTTCTGGCCAGCGATCCTGAGCATAATTCTTGATGGGGAATGAGCCTATTTCCTCCTGGGGAATGACGATACCAGGGGTCCCAGCCCTACGAAGGGGGGCGCACATCTCCTGAATGGATTTCATCATGCCTTCAATGTCTTTAAGGAGCTCCTCTCTGCGTGCTATGGGAATTTTCTTCTTGCCAAACACCGCCATTGCTTTCAGATTCTTGGCCCCCATCACCGCACCCAAACCGCATCTTCCCGCGGCACGGCCATGTGGGCCATCGGTCATCACACAGGCAAGGTTTGCACCATTTTCACCCGCTGGACCAATACAGGAGACGACTGCCTTGGGGTGGGTCTCTCCTTGGAGTATGGTCTGGGTATCAAAGGTATCTTTCCCCTTGATATGGGAGGCCTCTCGGATTTCCACACCATCCTCAGTGATCCATAAGTACACAGGTCCTTTTGCCTTGCCGAAAACGCGGACGCCATCCACCCCTGTCTTCCTGAGCGTGACTCCCCATGTTCCTCCCACGTTGGCTTCTCCCCAGAAACCTGTCAAGGGACTCCGCCCTGCAACACCATGCCTCCCTGAACTGATGGCCGGGGTTCCTGTTAGTGGACCGGTCAGGGATAGTAGATGGGCCTCTGGGTCCAAGGGGTCCGGATTCTGCGGGCCCTTATCCCATAGTAACCATGCGGCAAGGCCTGTACCCCCGATAAAGTGTTGAATCGTCTCGCTGCTGATGGCGTGAGTGGCCGTTTCACCTTTTGTTAGATCAACATCAAGAAGCCTGAAGTTGAATTCATTCATTTCACTGACTCCCTTTCTTCTACTCTGCATGTTTGGAGTGCCTAAAGTGTTCTAAAGTGCCTAAAATGCCTAAAGTGAATGAGATATTTGTCAGTTTAATTATAGACCTCGCCAAAAGCGAGTATCTCAACTTTAGCCCCGCCTGCCATAGCCATTTATCAGTAAACCGCTCTGTCGGATCAGTTCTCATTGCCTAACTCGACCGAACTACTGTGCGCGGCGAGGCCTCGGCGGGCAGGTTACTTTAGTTCACTTTTGACTTTAGATCACTTAAAAATTCTCTCCTTACCCACCCTGAAGGGGATGAAGGAATTTCAAGCTATCTCCGTCATGGACTATCTCATCCAACCTGGCTATGTGATCATTATGGATGATGAGTGCGCGAAACCGTATCTCCGTTTCCCCAATACCTTCTCCCAGATACGTTTTGAAGTGATCATTGCTGCTGACCAAATAGAGAATGAGGTCTTTGACTGTTGACCCTTTTTCAAAAGCCATGGTGGTTTCATCCTTTGTCGTCTTTTTCGAAAAGGGGGGAAAAAGCGTAATCTTTACGTTAATCTTTTCTGAAAAGGACCTGCGGGGCATTTCCCTCTCTTCAAAGCTCTCATTTAAAGGCGCTCCATTCTAAGGAGTGCCCTCATTTCTGTTAATACACCTCTACTCCTTGACGACCTTTGACTCCAGGGCATTTTCTAAGTTCTTTACGAATTGGGTCTCAATCTCCTCTCTCTTTGTTTTTATGACGGCCTCATATATTCTCTTCATTTGACCCACGGCATCTGCCTTTACGTGAAAATGGATTCGGGTTTCTTTAGGCCCCAGTTCCTCCAGGTCCAAGATGAGGTGTATGTTGGTCACCGTCCCTGTAGCCACTTTCCCAAACTTCTGCATCATCTCACCCGCCTCGGACACTCCTTTTGCCTCAAGATGCCGCTTGTCCCTTCTTTCGGTGATGCTCACCTTAGCCTTGTTGTCCAGTGGTATCAAACCGAGCTTTATGCGGAGATCACAAGCCACGGTGTTATCATCTATCACTTCGTAGCTTGTACACGTAGGCACGCAGCCCGCGACCGTGTTAATATCATTGAAAAGATTCCAGATGGTATTGACGTCTTTCTCTGCCCGCATAGTGCTTTCAATGGTTATCATCTTCGCTTCTCCAAATTATTTATATGAGACTCAGATTCATCTTGGCATGCCAACTGCCCTGTAATTTTGAGATCTTTTGGAACCATTTCCCGGGCGCACAACCAAAATAGCCTCACACCCCCAAGCATTTTATCTCTGAATCATTCATCCAGATGATGACCCATGAATCGCTTCATCACAGGACAAGAATCTATTGGCCAGGACGGAGGGGCTCCGGAACAATGGGAGATGGTCCCCATATCTCAAGGCGAAGATTGGTCAGAAAAGGAGTCATCTCGGCCCATGCTTCCTGCCATTCCTTGCTCTCGTTAAAAGTCGCCCAGTCAACGAGACGCTCCCATACGGTGGTAAATCGAACTTGGGGGGCGCCCAACATGTTTCGGTGGCCACGAACCTCAACGACACCAGGTGCCTCCAGCGCCATGGCAACTACGGCCTTTGCAAGTTCTGCGTAAGCCTTCTGGTCTTTACCCGGCAGCAACTCAAAATACATGGCTATCTCCATCATGGGATCAACCTCCTTTCAAAGGTGAAATGGTCGGCAGGTTATCCATTGTTGAGACCTCCTGACCCAAAACAGAAAGAAGAGGCCAAGATCTTGACCGGCAAGGGTATCCTGTATTCCATAAATTTTCCAAAGTTTTTTGTCAAACCCTTAAGAACCAATAATCATGAAGCTCCCTGCGGTCTCATATGGAGAGGCGAGGTTAGCTTCGTTAGAAAAGCTCTCGCGAAAATTTGCTGATTTTGATTAAAAAATATATTGCATGGGATATATTAGATAATATATTTTATCCTAACCCGTCGTCTATCATTTTCCTAATACCTCGCGGGAGAATCCCAGAAAGGAAGGGTTTGAAAATGACCGATGCAAAGAAGCCCATCCTAGCCCTTTTTTATTGCCAGAATACACCTGAGTGCGGGGAACCGGAAAGGCAGTCTCTAGAGGAACTGCACGGGAAATCACTACGCCTTTTCCCTATTCCATGCAGCGGGAGGTTGGAGCCCCTCCATCTCTTGCGGGCCTTGGAAGAGTATGCCGATGCAGCCCATGTTATCACCTGCCCGGAAGGAGCCTGCCGATATTTTGAAGGAAATCGGAGGGCAAAAAAGCGGGTGGAAAGGACCCAATGGATCATCGGGAGTATCGGCCTTGAGGAAGAACGGGTTGGGATCACCATCAGATCCAAAGATGATCGAAGATCTCTGGCAGAATTGGCAGAGGCCATTTTGGCGATGACTTCCCAGCTGGGCCCTTCCCCTGTGCATCACTCCCAATCCTCTTCCTCCTCATCTTTGTAAGCCCTTTTCTTCATTAATCGTCTTACAAATCCGTATATCATCGCCATGGCAGCCACGAAGAAAAGTATCTCATAAAGGTGATTTATAAGGTAGGGTACCCAAGTGATCCTTCTCTTCAGATGCTGAAGCCATCTTGACTCAAGCTCGTCCAAAGAAATTGAAAGGGCCCGGATTATAGCCACCTCCACTTCCACGCCATCTTCCAAATACTTGAGCACCGAAAGGACGGCTTCTTCACCGAACGCACCAATCATATACTCCACCAGACTCTTGCTCTCCTCATAGGCGAGCACAAGATATCTTTTATCACGTGGAAATCGGCCTGTAAGGGCCCTGATGCTTATATACCTGCCTGAGAGGACAGCCTCATCCAAAACGGATCTTTTCTGGGTCATAATGATCTCTGCGATACCATCACTCACCCATTGGCAGATGCCTTCGTCAAGCCATCTGGGCAGGTTCTCTTCCTTGATGTTATTATGGAGTAAAAGATGGCACAATTCATGTTTCATGGTGGTCTCGATGGTGAAGGGGTCGGTACGCGTCTTTGAATAATCAATCACCATCAGATTCCTCTCCGGGACGGCGAAAGCCACGATGAGATTGGTCCCAGCCATTCTCTGAAAGGTCTCGCTCTCTTTAACCAGCAGGACCGTTGGTCTGAAATTCACCTGTCTTGTGAGCCTCTTTTCCAGTTCTTTCTTGAGGATGGGATAGAGGGTTGCCGCTTCTTCAGCCGCCACTCTGAGGGGCTCGTCAAAAAGAACAATAACTTCCCTATCTCTAAGGGTACTCCTCTGCGCAGCATGGAGGAGTCCATGAAACATAATGAAAAGCAATACCGTGAAAACGAGAGCTATTCTGTTGGGCAATCTTTGAGCATCCATATTACAATTGAAGGTGAACGCCTTTGCATCCTCCGTAGCCTAGCACCCGCCTTCGCCACCCGCGCTCCGCTTAAGGCTACGCCGCGGCGAGAGGCTTCGGCGCGGTTCGCCTCGCCATCATCCGGCAGGGGTGCTGGTCGAGGCGAATAAAAACCCCCATCAGGCAAATATATTCCTGATGGGGGCCTTACGCAAACGTTTGCGATTCTTCTTACTTTATTGAAGCTTTAAGAGCCTTACCAGCCACAAATTTGGGAACTCTCTTTGCCTTGATTTTGATCTCTTCACCGGTCTGTGGATTCCTCCCCTTTCTGGCCTTCCTTCTGTCCACTTTGAATGTTCCGAAGCCCACCAGCGTAACTGTGTCTTTCTTCTTCAATGCCTTGGTGATCGTGGAAAAAACACAATCGACCGCGGCCTGGGCTTCCCTTTTCGTGCTTGTCACTTTGGCCACCTGATTCACCAGATCTCCCTTATTCATGTCCTCCTTCCTCCTTTCTCCTAAATGGTTCAACGGTTAAGTGGAAAATTTGAGGGCACCTTAATAGATCTAAAAACAAATTTCAACAATAAAATGATCAAAAAATCGTTTTTAGCCCTTATTTTTCTATATTCTTGGGCTTTCGGGGTGCAAGCTGAATAAAAAGATAACGGCTGGCATGAACCTCTTGTCTATTGGAAAAATTGTTGTTAAAACCTTGTGAAGGATGACACAAAACCCATCGTTCAATAATCCATAGGATAATGGACCTCAGAGCAAAATATTCGGGGGGCATGGTGGGCAGTGCCCTCGGGGACGCCATTGGTGAGCTTGCCTTCATGGTGCCTCAAACAGAGCGCCTCCTTTCCAATCTCGATCATGTTTCGGAATTCCGATACACGGATGACACGGCCATGGCCATTGGTCTCGCCCAATCGATCATTAAAGAGAAGGGCATTGACCAGCAAAATCTGGGGGATACCTTCAGCGCCAACTTTCAGCGCGAGCCGTGGCGGGGTTACGCCTCTGGGCCTCCGACCATCTTCTCCCTCGTTGCAAAGCGCCGAATCTCCTATACTGAAGCGGCTCGCGGGATGTTTGGAGGGAGTGGCTCTCTGGGCAATGGGGCGGCCATGAGGATTGTTCCCCTGGGCCTGTTTTTTCACCGGGCTAAAGATCTCTACGAGGTGGCCGCCCTTTCGGCCCAAGTCACTCACGCCCATCCGGTGGGGATGGATGGCGCTGCAGTACAGGCCTGGGCGGTTGCCAGTGCGGTCAAGCTGGATCCCCAACGAGCGTTTCCGTTGGAAGGATTTGTCCAGGGTCTCATTGACTTTGCCCGGACACGTGAGATTCAGACAAAGATGACGCTCATCCAGAAGTTGATCACAGAAGATATGCCCCCTGACGATGCGGCAGATGAGCTGGGAAGAAGTGTGGCTGTGCATGAGTCCATGCCATTTGCCATCTACAGTTTTTTGAAATATCCAAAATCCTTTGAGGGGTGTCTCTTTTGCGCCATTATGCATGGGGGCGACCGGGACACGCTGGGCGCCATGGCCTGCGCCAT
Organism: Desulfobacteraceae bacterium; assembly: GCA_050122535.1. Lineage (GTDB taxonomy): Bacteria > Desulfobacterota > DSM-4660 > Desulfatiglandales > HGW-15 > JASFEQ01. Next base: position 6,329 of record JASFIT010000177.1, read on the forward strand.
TTCCGGCGCCTATTTGGGTATTGAGGCCATCCCTGATGTTTGGCGGCAGAAGCTGGAGAACCTCGCCTATATTGAGGATCTGGCTTCAAAATTGCTTAGAATGAACGAAACCTCTCACCACTGAGACACAGACCCGCCTGCCTCGCCTGAGCGCGTCCGGCATTAGGCAGAGGTAAACTCGCCCTGCCTGCCAACGATTGAATTGCAGATGATGGCGGGCAAGTGGACAACGGGCGAGAGCGCCCGTCCTCCGCAGTAGCCTGCTACGGAGGATGGAATGGCGGGCAGGGATCACAGGATATTTTTTTCTCCGTGGGCCTCTTTGGTGAAGATGAGAATAGGCGTTGCATTAACTGTCACATTGTGGTAACCAGATGCTGGTGAGTAGGGATAGGTTTTAGTATGGATGAAAAGACCGCAACACAGAAAAAAGAAAGACTGATCCGTTATCTCAAAAGGCTGGATTCTTTAATGGTCGCTTTTTCTGGAGGCGTGGACAGCACCTTCCTTCTGGCCCTAGCCCACGAAACTTTGGGGGACAAGGTTTTAGCAGTCACGGAGAGCTCTTCAACATATCCTTCCAGGGAAAGGAAAGAGGCGATCCAGTTTGCTGGAGATAGGGGCATCGAGCACGTGGTTTTCCAATCAGATGAAACCAGCATTCCTGAGTTTGTATCCAATGCCCCGGACAGATGCTACCACTGCAAGAAAGCCCTTTCTCAAGAACTTGTAAAGATAGCAGAAGAAAGGGGCGTGGAACATGTGGCCTACGCGACCAATGTGGATGACCTGGCTGATTACCGTCCTGGTTTGAAGGCGGCAGATGAAATGGGGATTATGGCCCCTCTTGTAGAAGCAGAACTTAACAAGGAAGAGATCCGCTTTCTCTCCAAGGAGATGGGGCTTCCCACATGGGACAAACCGGCCATGGCCTGTCTGGCCTCAAGGATTCCCTACGGGGATGCCATAACCGACAAAAAACTGAAGATGGTGGAAGCCGCAGAAGCCTATCTGGCAGAAAGCGGTTTTAAGCAATACCGGGTCAGACATCACGGGTCTGTGGCCAGGATCGAAGTTGAGAGCTCCGAAATAGAGAAGATCAATGAGCGAAATTTGAGGAAAAACATTGTTGAGAAATTCAAGGAGATTGGGTTTCACCATATTGCCGTTGACCTGGAAGGGTACACAACGGGCAGCATGAATCGGGTCCTTGAGATAGAAGACTGAGGGTAATCTAGAAAACTGGGGCGGATTTCAGGTTCTTGCTCTGAAGCCAAAGCATGCTGCCTGTAATTCCCAAATCCAAAACCCCAATGCCAAAAAACCTCGAAATTCAAACATCCAGATCTGCAAACACTTACAGACCAAACCGCTCTGAGTAGAGACATCTTGAATTTGGAAATTTGGATTTTGGTCATTGGGATTTCCTTGGGATTTGGGTATTGGGATTTTGGAATTCTTGAACTTTTTGATTTTTCTTGCAAACTCAGGTTGCATTAGAAAGAGATCCATTTATGTCTCATAAGATTGTTTTAAAAGATGCCTTTAAGGGTTACACCCTGGATCAGGACAAACTATGCACGCCAGAAGAGACGGTGCGGCGTTTCAAGGAAAAACTGAAAGAGGTGGACTTGGATATTTTAGAGAAGACCATGAGGATCGATAATGGCCGGCTCGATATCCCGGTCTATTTTAGTTTTTGCGGGAAGGATGCCCTGGAGACCATAGGAACGAAAAAACAGATGGGCAAGGGGGGCACGCCCCATCAGTCAGAGGCTAGCGCGGTCATGGAGTTGGCCGAGCGATTTAGCTTTTTCACGTTTTGCAAGAATCCTGAGAACTTCTTTACAGAACAATACCGAAACCTGAAAGACCCTGCCTTACCCTTTGAGTCCATTGCCAAGTCCGTGCATGACGAGTCCGATGACCTGGATGTGGCACAAGAGGTCTTCTCGAGGCTTCCCCTCAGATGGACCTGGGCCTACAATCTGACGCGCCAACAAGAGATCCTAATCCCCTTCAACTGGTTCTATATGATTAATGAATTCAATGGTCCTTCGGCGGGGAATTGCGTGGAAGAGGCGTTAAGCCAGGGTATATGTGAAATCGTGGAAAGACATGTCTCGTCTGTGGTGAGCCGCGATAGAATAGAAACCTCTGCAATTAATATCAACTGCGTAACCGACCCCCTGGTTCTGGAGATGATTGGCAAATACGAGAGGGTGGGTGTCAAGTTGTTCATAACGGATTTTTCTCTGGACACGGGCATTCCCAGTGTGGGTGTCCTCGCCTATGACCCCACTACATTCCCGGATAAGAGCGAAATCGTTTGGACAGCCGGGACGACACCCGATCCCCAGAAGGCTTTGAGTCGGGCTCTCACAGAGGTGGCACAACTGGCTGGCGACTTCAACACCAACGCCAACTATGTGGCCAGCGGGCTACCCAAATTTAAGAACCTTGAAGAGGCAGAATTCGTCACGCACGCTGAGAGGACCATAGATATTACGGCGCTGCCCGACCTCTCCAATGACAACATCAGAGTGGAGGTGGAGAATTGTATCTCAGCACTATCCCGTATAGGCATGGAGGTCATCGTGATCAACACCATGCATCAGAAGCTTGAAATTCCTGCCTTCTGCACGATTATCCCTGGCGCCCACTTCAGG
>JASFIT010000178.1:0-8975 GCA_050122535.1 Desulfobacteraceae bacterium
ATGGCACAGGCGAGAATGAAGGTGCTCTTGGTTGGCTCTGATTTGAGGAAGCCGACGGTTGATAAGGTATTTGATGTGGAGATGACGCCTGGGTTAACGGACATCCTGATGGAGAACTATCACTGGCGTGATACGGTAAAGACGGTGATGGACATGGCCATGGGGGATATGACTCAGACTCAGATCATAAGGACCCCTGGTCTGGACAATCTTCACATCATCACGAGTGGTCCCATACCGCCCAACCCTGCGGAGCTGATCGACTCCAAGGCCTTGACGGAGTTCATTGAAGAGGCAAAAGAAGAATATGACATGATCATATTTGACTCCCCGCCCATTCTCTCCACGGCGGATGCGGCCATACTGGGTGCTAAGGTGGATGGGGTGCTGCTGGTTTACCGGGTGGGTTCGGTGTCAAGGGGATTGCTGAAAAGATCTACAGCTCAGCTGGAGCAGGTCAAGTCTAACATCATGGGGGTGATCCTCAATGGGATGAGGCCGGAGGTGAGTCCTGATTTTCAAGATTACAAGTATTACAGTTACTATTACTCATACGGAGAGGAGGGTAAAGAGAAGAGGCGTCGTGATCAGAGAAAAGGGTGGGCATTTCTGGGGAGGAAAGGGGAGAAGGAGAGCAAGGAGGAGCAACAGGAGGCTACCCTAAGAGAAGAGGGGATAGGGTCAGAGAAAAAAGAAGGTAAGAAGGGCATCAGCAAGAGACTGCTCCTGCTCTTTGTGGCCACAGTCATTCTTGCCGTGGGCATCCTCTGGCACAATGGTCTCATAGATCCCTTTAAAGAATTTGAAAACCAAGGGCCGATGAAAAAGGAGGAGAAGAGAAAGGACATTAGGAAGGGTGTGTCGAAGACGCCCGGCGCAAGGAGACCAGAAAAGGTCTCCCCAAAGCCAAAGCCTGCGCTTTCAAAAACAGAAGAGCGGCTCGAGATGGAAGATTCCATGGCTAAGTCTCCGGCTGCATCAAAAGAAATGGCGGATATTGAGGAACCCACGATGAAGAAGGGGACTCCAGAACCACTTCATTCCACAGGACCAGAGACAGTCAGTCCTAGATCGGAAGGAATGGCATCCGTCGATAAACCTGCTGCCAAGGTTATGCCTTCTATTGGAAAAGGGGCCTCAGAGACTTCCGTTCCAAAAAAGCCAGAGGCAGTCTCCAGAAAGCAGGAGAGTCCGTTGGTTCCGGAAAAACCTGAACCTCCTGACGTGGCTTCCATCCCAAAGTCCCCGCCTGTATCGACAGGTGCGGCAGTTACTGAGACAGCCCCTTCTCCAGTGAAGCGTGTGTCTTACCCCTACTCCTTATATCTGGGCTCTTTTCAAACCTTGAAGCGGGCAAAGAAAGCGGTTTCCCTTTATATGGGGAAAGGGTTTTCTGCTTATTGGGTTAAGGTTCTGTTAAGCAAGGGGACATGGTACAGAGTTTACATCGGGTATTTCGAAGATTCTGAAACGGCCGAGAGATTCAGACAGAGGCATGGATTAACTGAAACCACCATTGAAAAGACACCATACGCCAATCTCATTGGTCGTTTTTCATCATCAGCTGAGGTTGAGGACAAGATCTCCTACTTGAGGAATCTGGGCTATTCTCCTTATGAGGTGAAAGATCCAGAGGGGAGATTTCAGGTCTATGTGGGTGCTTTTTACCCTGAATATAGAGCTGAGAGACAATATAACGAGTTGAAATCCAGTGGCGTCCAGAGTCGGGTCGTTAAGAGATAATTATTTTTTTTTGGTATAATAGGCCAGAATGCCCCAAATTCCAGCCGGGGATGATTGGCCTTTTTGTCATTAATCCCGCCATTTGGTCTGGGAACTTTGCTGTTGAGAGATCGCGTCAAGAGTCGAGACTTTTGAAAAATAGTTACATTGTCATTGCGAGCCCTTCGAGTTCCACAGGGTAAACTCCGCGAAGCAATCTCATCTTTTTCGAAAAATTGTGAGATTGCCGCGTCGCTGCGCCTGCCCGCCATCGCTGTCGCTCGGGCGAGACGGGCGCGCTCCTCGCAATGACCGTAAACTAAATTGTTTTTGAAAATCAAAAACTAGGAAAACGCGAAACAGGAGAGATTTTGGCACAATACGATATAAATCTTAGAGAGTATTGGCGTATCCTGAAGAAGAGGAAGTTTGTCGTCATTCTCATCACCATTGTCTTGGGCCTTTTTAGCATCTTTTTTGCCATCTTGAGAGCTCCAGAGCCCCTTTATACCTCAGTCTGCAGCATAAAATTTGAAAAAGAGACCACTTTAGAGGGCCTTTATGCCAAGACGATCTCCTGGTCGGGTGGCGATGATATAGAGACGCAAATCACTGTGATCAAAAGCTATCCGGTTTTTGAAAGAGTGGCCGAAAGTCTGAGACTTATCCACGCCAAAAGGAAGAAAGATAATACGTTGAGTCAGAACACCGTAAGCATCGTTGATAAACTTCAGTCGAAAGTGGAGGTGACAAGGGAAGAATTCACGAACATCTTTCATATTAAGGTGACTGACAGAAATCCGGTTTTTGCTCAAAGGCTTGCCAACACCATAGCGCTGACTTACAAGGAACTGCACTCAGAAGAGCAGATGAAGCGCACAAAAGAGGCCTTAAAATACATTAGTGACCAACTCAGGGAAGTGCGAGAGAAGCTGCGGAAATCAGAAGAGGAGTTCAACAGATTTACTCAGAAGAATGAGCTCCTTTCCATAGACCTCCAGAGTGAAGGCCTCCTGACAAGGGCCAGAGAGATTCAGGATGAAACAAGAAAACTGCAGGCGAACAAGCGAGAATTTGAAGGCATATTGCGTCGCCTGAATCATTTCGTAGAGAATCCATCCGGCTCTGACCATGACTTCTATTCATCGAAAGCCAACACCAGGTACCAGAATACAAATGACATTCTGGTGGGTCTGTTGCTCAAAAGAGATACCCTGCTAAAGGCTTTTACCCCTAGGCACCCGGAAGTGGTGGCAATACGTAATCAAATCCTCGAGAATGCCCGGAAAATGGGAATTCTTCTTCAACTGCAGATCGATGAGATAGAAAAACAGGGGATCGATCTGAAGGGGGAACTGGAAAAAGTTGATAGTAAAACCAAAGTGTTGATGGACAAAAAGCTGGAATATGACCGACTAAAAAGAAGGGTTGATTCATACAACGATATGACAGCCCTTTTGGAGAGAAAGAATCAGGAAGCACTCATCCGGAAGGCTGAGAAACCTGAGGAAGTAACCATTGTTAAACCCGCGCTTTTACCCTCCCAGCCCATCAACCCACCAAAAACAGTCGCCACTGGAGCTATGGGTATTCTGATTGGGTTGGTGTTAGGCATTGTTATAGGTTTTACCGTGGAGACCTTTGATACCTCCCTGGGCGCCATTGAGGATGTGGAGGAGACCCTCGGGACGCAGGTTCTCGGGATTATCCCTCAAGCCGATGCGAAAGACATTAGGGAAAGCCTGAAAGAAAAGCATCCCGAGAAAGTGAAGGGACACACCATCGAACAAGCTGTCAATCTCATATCCCATCTGGTCCCCAAGTCCATGATGGCAGAGAGCTTTCGAGCACTCAGGACCAATATTGAATTCAAAGAGGCAGAAAAAGAAATAAAGACCCTTGTGGTAGCTAGCACCTCTCCTGAAGAAGGGAAGACGCTGGTTGCCATGAATTTGGCCATGACCATGGCTCAGGCCGGAACCAAGGTCCTTTTGGTAGGCTCTGATTTAAGAAAGCCCACAATAGATAAGGCATTTGGGGTGGAGATGACCCCTGGTTTGTCGGACATCTTGATGGGGAATTATCCCTGGCGCGACACCGTGAAGACAGTTACGGATATCATCATGGGCCAGATGAGTCCGGACGAGGTGATGATGACCCCGGGTCTGGACAACCTTCACATCATCACCAGTGGCCCCATACCGCCCAACCCTGCAGAGCTGATGGACTCTAAGCGCTTCATCGATTTTCTCCAGGAAGCAAGGGAAGAATATGACATGATCATATTCGACTCTAGTCCGGTTCTCTCCACGGCGGATGCGGCCATCCTGGGGGCCAATGCAGATGGGGTACTCCTTGTCTATCGTGTAGGTGCGGTATCGAGGGGGTTGTTAAGGCGCTCTACGGCTCAATTGAGGCAAGTTCAAAGTAATCTCGTGGGTGTGGTTCTTAATGGCATGAGACCAGATGTGAGTCCTGATTTTCAAGACTACAAGTACTACAGCTACTATTACGCATATGGCGAAGAGGAGAAAGGCAGGAAAAGCCGTAAACGTAAAAAGGGTTTCTCGTTCCTCAAGGTGAGAGGAGATAAACAGGAAAAAGAGGAGCAAAAGCCTTCTTTACAGGAAGAGGGGGAAAGAGCACCGGAAAGAGAGGAGAGGAGAGGGGATACCCTGGAAAGAGAAGTGCGGAAGCTTTCTGCCCCCGACATGGCCGAAAGCGTTCCGAAGAGTAGGGAAGGGAAGTCGAGGCGTGGGAGGTTTGCCCTCCTGTTGCTGGCCGTGGTCGTGCTGGGTGGGGCTCTCCTTTGGCAGAACGGCATCATCGCTCTGCCTGAGAAGTGGCATCTGGGAAGCCGCGTCAAAAAGGATGAGGTAAAGCCAGCAGCCAAAAAAGAGCCTGTCAAGAAAACGATTCCGAGTCGATCAAAACCGTTCTCCACAAAGCCGAAGCCTATGGTGCGCACAGAAAAAGATCGACCTCAGGTCAAAGCGCCTGCCACGAAGCCGAAGGCTGTGAAAAAGCAAGTGGTGGTTCTCAATAAACCCTTGGCCAAAAAAGCACCTTCGGAGCTGAGCACTCAAAGCAAAAAAATGGCGATCAAGCCCAAGCCGAAGCCCACCATAAAACCACCTGCTCGAAAAAAAGAAGAGAGCAAACCCAAAGAGCCGGAGACCCGGGTGATTGTGAAAAAGCCCGAACCGCAACCTCAGAGTCGGGTGACTGTGGTAAAACCCGAACAGAAGCCTCAGACTCGGGTGACTGTAAAAAAACCCGAGCCAAAACCTCAACGGTTAGCCTCTGTGCCAAAGTCGGCGCCGGTGACGGTTATCAAGCCACCCCCATCGCCGAAAAAAGTCGTGGCATATCCTTACTCCCTCTATCTGGGATCTTTTCGGACCCTGAAGCTAGCCAAAAGAGCGGTGTCCATTTACAAGGGAAAGGACCTCTCTCCCTATTGGGTCAAGGTGTCGTTGCGCAAGGGGATATGGTACAGGGTATATGTGGGCGCTTTTGAGGATCCTGAAAAGGCGGATAGATTTAAACGGGAACACGGACTTAGAGAGGCTGCGCTTAGGAAGACAAGATATGCTAACCTGATCGGTAGGTATTCTTCACCCGATGAGCTTGAGGATAAGATGGTTGCGTTGAAGAGGCTTGATTTTAGCCCTTATGTAATAAGGGATCAGAATGGAAAATTTCAATTGTTGGTCGGGGCCTTCATAACCAAAGAGGGCGTGGAGAAGGAAAACCGCGAGCTGAAATCAAACGGGATTCAGAGTCGGGTGGTAAAACGATGAACTTCATTTTGGCGTTGCTTCAAAGTGTTCTTTCCTGGAAGTCCTCTCTTATTAGACACTCCTTACAAAATCCACAATTCTTGCATTTGGCGCAAAACTGAGCTCATAGCATGGGATTTTATTCACGATGTGGTGGCACAAGCCCGTCGTAAATGTCATTCCATTTTTGTCCCAGAGTGGAGGAAAAGAGCGGGTCAAAAGCATGGATACAGCTTCAATACCGTTCTTCGGAACTGCCGAGTTTTTTTCTCCATGGCGTAAAAAGAAAATTTTCTGAATGGCTAGGCCCTCTGGAGAGATTTCCCTGAAATCGCCGTGCCAGGGTGTCCCGTACATCCAGAACGCACCATCCTTCTCCCTTACGACGATCCTGTCATCATTAAGGACTTTGGCATGTTTCTTGGACCACAATCCTGCCATGGTTGATTTTCCATCCGTGGAATTACCTAAAAAGAGATATCCAGAGCCGTCATCATCAATACCGCAGGCATGGAAGAGCATTCCTTTGCCTAACGAGAGGAGGAGAATCATCAACACCTGGTTCAGGGGATATCCTATGGGATCAGGAAAAGGCGTTCTATCAGCGGCGTCATCTAGAATAAAGACGTCACCGGATCTGAGATCTGGATCCAAAACTATAAACGTACTGGGGGATGAATCGGATTCCAGAGAGTCATCCTGCAAGACATATCTTCCGTCACATTTATAATAGGCCCACGTATCTCCCGAGTCGAAGATCTTTTGCTTTCTTTCCGTGTCTGGGGAACGCCCATGATGTACTTGGAGTTTTAGATCCTCCCCCAATTTTGCTACAAAAGCGTCGTCTCCCTGTTCAATGCCAAATGCGGATAGGTCTTGATCAAAGAGAAAAGATACGCCAATACCGGCAATAGCTATTGTAAACTCGTTTCTTTCTTTTTCACTAAGCAAAACGGGCGCTTCCTTCCTCACGTAGGGTGGCATCCCTGAGCAGGGTCAGGGACAGGTTTTATATGACACCGATGGACGGTCAGATGTGAAATCCGACCCTACACGTAGGGTGGCATTCCTGAACGGGGTGAGGCAGAGGTTTCCGATGTCAACGTATACCTTCCGCTATGTCCCAAAAGTTATTTTGCAGCCATCATGCCCACACCATTTGGTACTTTTCCCAGCAGGGTCGTTGTCATACCCCTTGCAGGGTTGTAACACCGCTTCTTCCAGCTGCAACTTCACCTGCGTCAGTTGGGGTTTTTTATAGGATTTTCGGGTTCTCTCTTTTGTCTTCATTTCTGCCTCCTTTTTAAGACGACCCTGTGTGAAATGCCGCTGCGCGAAGGTGGGCTATCTGGCAAAGATAATCTACAGGGGTTTCCGGATTATTGTGCTCCAGCCACGCCCAGCCCGGGCACTGCCCACATAAGGCGATCAACTCGCACCGCCCGCATAGATACTCCCCTTCAGGTTTCAGGCTTATGAATTCAGCAAGGGCCTCATTCCAGCCCTCTTGAAAGGATCCAGATCGCAAGTCATAGCTCTGAAACCGTGTCATTTCGCACGTACTCATTTGCCCGTAGGGATCGATATGGAATGTAGCAATTCCTGCACCACAGTGGAAGAGGTTTTCAGAGGGGTGAGGGCCTATGAATTTCTCACAAAATTTTCGCCATTCTTTGACCCTTTTCTCATCATTTAAATCCAACTTGACCACCTCTTCGGGAGACAACCTGAAATGACAGGGCCCTTTTGAGCCGTCCAATCTGGCGTTGAGCACAGGGTCAAAACGGAACTTCACGCCCAATTGCTCAGCATATTCTTTTATTTGGGAGACCTCATGATGATTTAAAGTCATAGCCATGGTCTTCAGGCCCAGTGGAATTTCTCGTTCCATAAGGCGTTCGATACCCTTTTTGCAGCGCTCAAAGGAGCCAGGAATCCCGGTTATGCTTTCATAGGTCTCTTTTGTTGCACCATATAGCGTGATCTCCACTAAATAAGGGGGCCATTCCGCCAAACCGTCGGCGATCTCCGCGGTTATGAGCGTCCCATTGGTAAACAGCGTAATGATGAAGCCTTTTTTCTTCGCATATGTGTATATTTCCAGGATGTCTTTTCTCAGGAGGGGCTCTCCACCGGTTATCAGAAGCCACAAGCAACCCGCCTCTGCAATCTGGTCAAAGATATGGAGTATCTCTTCAGTCTTCAGCTCCATCTCCACGGCATCCTGATTATTGGCTGACAGGTTACAGTAGCAATGGGCACAGCGAAGGTTACAGCGAAAGGTGAGCTCAATGGAGCCGTGAACTGGAATCCTCTCTTCCAAAACCTGCTTGTTCAACCGGTCACCGAATTGCGTATAGCTGATGCTGGGTATGTGGGGACAGTCCATAATTAACCCGAAAACCTGTAAAATTTGTGCCAAGCTCTTGCAATACTACATGATTATTAGGAGTGAACGCGTGATACTGGATACTGGATAAAATAGGAATTTTCTTAATTTATCTAGTATCAAGTATCGAGTATCCAGCATCTGTTCGCCTCCCCAGTCCGTACCGGTCTGGAGATGCGGAGCTTCGCTAATCTTCGATAATCGCCTTTATCCCCTCTAACTGTTGAAGATGCTCTACGAGATCTTTTTCAGCCTCTTCAGGTTCGACTTCAAACTCCTCAATAATCTTTTCTTTGATTTTGCTGACTTGTGTTTCTCCATCGATGAGCTCCCAGATGAGCGCCGCGGTCTCATTCAGGGTATAGATGCTTTCCAGATCACCCACATCCTGCCGGATAGGAACAAGAATGAACTCATCACCTATTTTTCTGGATACAACAGCATCGCTCTTCTTATAGATCTTTCCTAGAAAATTCATGACATGCGAAGCCCCCCTGTACGAAAATATTCCAGAATGCCTCGTTTTTCAAAGCAGGGATGAATGGCATCCTTCGTCATTCCCGCGGAAGCGGGAATCCAGATAACCACCGTAAAAACGCTTGGAACCTGGATGCCCGCTTTCGCGGGCATGACGGATTGGCGAAACGGCTTTCAATCGATGAATGTCCTTTTTCTACTCGCATAGGAACAACGTGTAACCAGAAGCCCCGCGTTTCAACGCGGGGAGCTTCACTATCTAATTTTATGAGAATGAGGTTTATGTGTCAATTGGAGTGAATTTCTACTTTGAGTAAAAAGAAAGCCATAATTTGTTGTAATTAGCATATATAATCCCAAATAATAACAATATATTAACAAATAATTGATTTTATGTAAAAATTTGGTATAATTTAGTCTTCTTATGTGTAAAGTAAATTGAGCATTTTTCTTATTGCGATCGTAGTTAGCGATGCTCAAAACAAAGGTGTATTTTGGCCCAATACGATATAAACCTTAGAGAATACTGGCGGATTCTTAAGAAGCGCAAGTTTATTGTTATATTTATCGCCATTGTTCTGGGTATATTCAGCACGTCTCTTGCC
>JASFIT010000179.1:0-8948 GCA_050122535.1 Desulfobacteraceae bacterium
TCAAGTGATAAGCAATCTGATCTTCCAAGTGGACAGGCGGCATAACCGGACAAGATGTTCAACAGTCTATAAAACTCAAGAACACGATAAGTATGTTCAATCATGCAGGCTAACTCAACAGCTTCCTAGCTATTTCATTCACCTCTTTGCCCTGGGCTTTCCCGGCCATTTGATCCATAGCGGCTTTCATGACCTTGCCCAAATCCTTCAGCCCGGTGGCTGAAGATTCGGAAATGATTTCCTTTAGGGTCTTTTCTATATCGGCCGGTGTAAGCTGTTCAGGCAGATATTCATAAAAAATGTTAATTTCATCCTCTTCCTTGGCCGCCAGATCCGGGCGGTTACCCCCCCTGAATTCCTTGGCCGCTTCTTGTCCTTTTCTAATCAGTGAGGAAATCACACCCTGAACCTCTTGATCCTCCAGGTCCCGGCCTTTTTCCACCTGCTTATTCTTGAGGGCGGTTTTGAGCATTCTCAGACAAGAAACACGGGATGTGTCTTTGGCCTTCATGGCTCCTTTTAGATCTTCTATGATTTTTTGGGAAATCGACATGTTGAGAGAAGGGAAAGGAAATAAAGGTCAAACTTACATATTATTACATTTTTGAGGAAAGTCAAGCGGAAAAGTGAATTTTTTCAGCTTTTTGCAAGTTTTATGGCATCACCCAAATCCAGCGTGCCCCTGTAAAGGGCACGCCCCGTGATCATGCCAATTACACCATATTCCGCGAGGCTCAATACTTTGGCCACATCATCGATGCCTGAAATCCCGCCTGAGGCTATCACAGGTGTTTCCACAGTTTGTGCCAACACCTTGGTCGCTTCCACATTGGGTCCTGTACTCATTCCATCCCTGTGGATATCCGTGTAAATAATCGCCGAAATACCTGTATTTTCAAGCCTTTTCGCCATTTCCGCCACAGTCATATTCGTTTCTTCTGTCCAGCCTTCCACGGCCACGCGATCCTTCCTGGCGTCAATCCCAAGAATGATTCGACCGGCGAATTCTTTGCAAGCCTGCGTCAGGAATTCTGGATTTTTGTAGGCTACAGTGCCCAGAATAATCTGATTCATCCCAAGCTTGAGGTAGATCTCAATCGTTTCCATATCTCTGATTCCCCCGCCAAGCTGAATAGGAATAGGGATAGCCCCAACAATCCCTCCAATCACCTCTTTATTGACTGGTCGGCCTTTTACCGCACCATCCAGATCCACTAAATGGAGCCTCTCTGCGCCTTTTTCAACCCATTTCACGGCCATTTCTTCTGGGACTTCAGAGTAGACGGTCTCTTTTGACATCTCCCCCTGTTTAAGCCTTACACAGCGGCCGCCCTTGATATCTATGGCTGGAATAACGAGCACGCCTTAATCCTTTTTTCCCTTTTCAGCATCGAGCAATCCGCCGAGCATATCTTCCAGGCCGATTTCTGCCAGCCTCTCTGCGGTCATCCATCGGCCTTGGCCTTTCATAAAGGTGTTCACATCAAAAATATTCTGACTCAGGTGCTGCTGTGTCTTATCAAACCTGCTTTTCCACAAAATGGCCCCATCACGGGGTTGGAGAAGATAGAGATCAAAGGCCACCGATGCGGCTCGATTAACAGCGAAATCGGTCCCTTCACGCTCTCGAAACCGATAGACATAACCGATAAGCACGGCTTCAGCAGAGAATGCCAGCCCGATTTTTTGGATAATTTCGATCTCGCTCCCAATCACGTCTGAGAGTTTCAGGCTTGAATAGACACCTCTCGCCTGTCCAGGAGAAATGAGTTCAAAGCGCTTTTCTTTCACTATCATCTCAAAAAGGCTGGCGGTCAGTTTGTCGACCATTTGTTCAGGCACGGGCTCACCAGAGAAAACAGCCCCGGAAACAGGGCTCCGAACAATATTTGGTTCATCCCATTGAGACAGGGCAGGCAAAAAACCCACGACGACCATTTTCTCTATATTTAGCAGACGAGGTTCTTCTTGCGGGGCCTGTTCCTTACCCGACTGACAGGACAAACAGAGGACCACCAGGAGAGTGGCAAGTAGTCCAAAGCGGATATAAAGTCTATTGGGCATGGTTGATAAAACTACCTGCGACCTTTGAAAAGCGCCCCCTTTTGCCCAATCTCGGCGTCAGACTCAGATTTTAACCCGCCAAGGTGCTATGGCGGATTAAAATCTTCGCCTTCCCCTCCGGGGCGTAGGCCCCACGGGCCGGAGGCTTGACCTTGAACAAATTTGGACATTTTTCAAAGGTCTCTATTTCTGAGCGATATGCGTCGAAAGAACAAATTTGTTCAATGTCTACAGCATACCCTTGGTGGAAGGAACTGCGCTCTCTAACCTATTTTCAAGGCCCACGGCTTGGTCAAGGGCCTTGGCGAACGCCTTAAAAATAGATTCAGCAATATGGTGTGCATCATCACCCGATATGAGATCCACATGCATTGTAATGCCTGAATAGTTGACCAGAGCACGGAAAAATTCTTTGACCAAGCTCACGTCAAATTTTCCGGTCTTACTTTCTACCAGAGACACCCTGTAGGCCAAAAAAGGGCGGTTAGATATGTCTATGGCAACTCTGGAGAGGACTTCATCCATGGGGATGGTCGCTTCACCATATCGCCTGATCCCCTTTTTGTCCCCCAGCGCCTGATTGATGGCCATCCCCGTACAGATACCCAAATCTTCCACCGTATGGTGATCATCAATCTCAATATCCCCCTTGGCACTAATCTGGATATCCATGAATCCATGGGCTGCCGTGAGACTTAGCATGTGGTCTATGAAGGGAATACCCGTATCAATTTCGGACAGGCCTTTTCCGTCCAGATTTAGGTTTAATTTGATATCTGTCTCTTTGGTCTTCCTCTTTATGTTGGCTTTTCTCTCCATTGCCGTGTTGTCCTATTTTGCCTAACCCCCTCCCATACTCTCCCCCTTGAGAGGGAGGGCGGGGTGGGGGTTCAAATTCACATTCTGGTGGAGATGATGGGATTCGAACCCACGACCTGTACGTTGCGAACGTACCGCTCTCCCAACTGAGCTACATCCCCACATGCTATGCCAATTTATATTAATATTCTTTATTTTTCAATAATTATTTTCACTCCTTAGCGGCGACCATCCAATCCCCAGCGGCAGGAAGAGTGCGCTCTGAAAACCCTAAGAGTCCTTAATCACGAAAGCACGAAAAAAGGAAAACACGAAAAAGAAGGGATTCACCACCCGCTTCGCTCGAGGCACGGAGAACACTGAGATAGATTCTCTTGAGGATACAGTTGGATCGCTGAAAGGCCCCTCACAAGGTGAGGGGTCTCGACGTAAAGCATCGCGACCCTCCACATAAGGCCTTGAAGCGATCCCTAAGCTAAACACGATTAAATCCCCCTACTTAGATAATTTGGAGTTCTCTGAGATCTCTGTGTCTCTGTGGTGAGTTTCTTTATTTCGTGGTTTTGACCTTTCCCCTTTTCGCTTGCCCCGTTGAATTTCGTAGAACTATTCAACTGGGGTGATAAATTCCTGGCTTCTGAAAGTTTGCGTTTACCGTGATCCGCTCTTTGGGCTTCTTAAGTCCTTGAAATCCTGTTAATTCTGTCTGAAATGCCGAAGCTGTCGGTGCCCAGAAATTCTGTTTTGGCGGTTCGCACGGATTGATCGCCTCGTCTATCTGTCTAGGTATGTAAACTCCTACCAATAAGTGGAATTTCGTTTCTTATCATTAAGTATATTCCTACCCAGTTTCATTTCTTTCTTTAAAATAGGCTAATCTAAGTATCCGAAATATGAACATTTCTTTGTTTAGGCTAATTTGGCATTTTTTTTGCTGATTTTCTATGATGAAAAGACGTAGCGTTAGGACAGACTTCCCTCTACACGAATATCTGTTTGCCGAAGAGCGCTACTAAGAATGTAACGAATTAGAAAGACATATCGAAAACCCAATTAAAGAGAAAAAGGAGCTTATTTTGGCGGATATCATGACAACCAGGGAATTGGCAGGCTATCTAAAGCTACACGAGATTACTATCTGCAAGTACGCGGCTAGCGGTCAGATTCCAGCAATTCGCATCGGAAGGGTCTGGAGATTTGACAAGGAAGCGATTGATGAATGGATCATCAGGGGCCAAAGGCAAACTCAGAATGCTAATAAGTAAGGCAAGAAAGCTACTTGGCGTCACCAGAGTTCGAACCTAAATGCTAAGCGTGGGAGGAAAAAAGGCCTCCAAAGATTATAACAGCTCTAATATTGTAAGCCGCTCGATGCGCATTTTCATGTCTGCTTTAATTACAGGGGGAACCCGAGACATGAACTCGAAGACCTTAGAAAAGAAAAGCTCATGGATAGATGCCTCCCTCGTAACGAGGATTTTGATATGCTTGACCTTCGTGGCGGTCCTTGTCTATGCCTGCGTGATGAAACTGAAAGAATTACGGCTATCCTTCTTCAAACTTGCTGACAGTTAAATGATACGTCTAATCCTAAGGATTTCTAGGGCACTCCTTAGAGCGCTCATAGAATTAATAATGGGCGCCCTTATTTTCGTCGGCTTCTCCCCTGCACTGGTAGGGATAGGTATAATAGGTTTTCAGGTTTTCGTATGGCTGGCGACAGAGACTTGGACACCTATTCCACTGGCCGATGCCATTGAGACGGCACGGGTTGACCTTGGTCTAATGGATCACTCAACACTCTGGCCAAGCATGGCAAAAGGCTTGAGAGCTTCTTTAAATGAAATCCCCTTGTCATCATGCTTTGTCGCTGCAGGATTGTTTTTGAGCGCTTGCCTAGCCTGGGTACGCTGCAGACTGGTGGATATGGTTGTGGTAAGAAGCTGAAAAAAATCTGCTGGGACAGGATATACCCTGAATACTTAGCCCCATCATCACCATTGGCTGGGGCTTTCTTTTGCCCTCCATATTGACAAATATACTGATCTTAGCTAATTTTGCGCAGATTGGGTAGTGAACCATAACGCAATATAACTGTTCACAAATAGGGAATATCATGAAATGGATATCAAAGCTCAGAAGGCGAAGAAACACGGATGCGACCGACACACAATCCAAAGAAAGAACAGCTAAACAAATCCAAAAAGAGATTGAAAAGCTAAGAGACGAGTACAAGAAAATGGAGCTCCGCCCTTGCCACGGTGATTTAGACTTAGTTCAAAGGGATAAAGATCTAGACGTGCTGAAGGATAAAATCTATGCACTGGAAAAAGAGAGGGATACCTATTTATATACTTGGTCACACGAGGCGTAGCTTTATACGTGGTCCTTTTAAGGAGAGACTATGACCCGAACACCAAGGCCCAATTTCTCGCTAGGAGAGGTTGGGTTTTGAGTTTTTGAAATCATCCCATGAGCCCCCATGGTGCTTGAGCAGAGCCGAGTCCTCTGTGCCTCCGGTTCCGCTGCCAGCCCCGGCTCCGCCCCGTAGGGCTCCGCGCCGGAGGGTAGGGCTTACAGGCCGGCTTCCGACCCGTAGAGCCTGGAGCTCGGAGAGAGGGTATAGCCTAGGCCTCAGAGAGCACGGATTCTTTTTCGGACCCCTATTTGCTTTTGGTTAGAGATCCCTATTAAATTTTGAAAAAGGACAAGCGAGACAAGTGGACAATTCACTAATAGCCTATGTGATAGGTGTGACATACGCAAACGCTGATGGAAGTAGTCGTCAAGAAATAATTAGGAATTGTAAAAAGGGTGACGAGCTAATACTCGTCAGAGAACTTAGTAATCCATATGATAATAATGCAATCAAAGTTTGTACGCTTAAGCAACCAGGCTTGCTATCGAGATTGCTGCGAAGAAAACCAGTCCTATCGCAGTTGGGTTATCTATCGGAATATGTGGCGTCAAAAATCGCGCCTTTAATGGATGAGGGCGTGCATGTCCAAGCTCGTGTTAATGAAATCGAGCAAACGGAAAAGGTTGAAACAGGTCAATCAGGAACCGTGATAGAAAGCATCCATGAGTGTTTGGTTGAAATAAGCGCAGAAAACGTTAAATGGGATAAAGACAGAAATCCCGTGCTCGTCAGTAGTTAGCCACAGACCCGCCGTTCCATCCTCCGTAGCAGGCTACTGCGCCCGTCCTCCGTAGCAGACTACTGCGGAGGATGGAGAGGACGGGCGCCAAGGCTATGGCGAGGCAAGCAGAGAAACAGAACTGTAAATATTTTGTTGACACGGGTTTTGCTGCGCAAAACACACAGATTACACCCTCCGCCGCTAAAGCTATGGCGGGCAGGCGGATAACACGGAGAGGAGAAAGGATCGCTTGAAACAATGGGAACCCGTGAGGAACAAAAACAAGCTAGCTTGTTTTTGTCTCTCAGGGGTTCCCATTGACCACAATGCTTTGCATTGGGATTCCCGCGTAGCGGGTATTTCCAGCGATCCGCGTTACTAATCTGTGGAATCTGCGGAATCTGCGTCCAAAAAACTTTTCGATTCCGTCTGTGTAAGTCTGCGTGGGTCTGTGGCTAATAATTATCTGGGTTTTCTCTGTGTCCTCTGCGTCTCTAGCGAGAGGAGCGAGCGGGTGGTGAACTCTTTCTTTTTCGTGACAAATCTCTAAGATCCTGTCTATCCTGTCTAAATTTCGCTTGCCCGCCATAGCTTTAGCGGCGGCGTTTGGCGAAGGGGGGTGCTTTCGTGATTCGAATAGCTCTGGTTCCTCAGCACGAAATGCCCCCATCCCCATCTCAAAAACTTATGTAAAGTTCTACCAATAAGTGGAATTAAATTTCTCCTTGATAAGTATTTTCTTCTTCATTTCTAAATAGCTTGTCATTGAAATTACCCTAACTCTTTGAAATCTCATAAAAAGCCAAAGCTGCGGAATTTGGCATTCTCTTTGCTGATTCTTCACAATGTATGCGTTTGAACTTTGGGTAATCAAGCAGCCACTTTGCGGAATCTACGGGTAGAAAGGCTATGAACATGATGAGAGACGGTGAAACTTCTATTTCATATTATGCTGCCAGAAAGATGGGAATCGTCAAAAAGGTGAAGAATGCATGGAAGAAAGAAGTATCTCGGCGCAGAGTCAGCAGAAACACCTTGGCCATGTGCCTGACGGACTGGAGGAAAGGCGATCACGAACTTATTGTTGATAAGGATATAATTGTCAAAGATTGGCGTTAATTTTGAAGCCGTTAAGAAAACTCAAAGCGTTTAGAATTTGGGCAAATTAATTTGGTAGCTAGATTACTAGACATTCAACATCGACTCAACCCACTTCACGTTTACTGCCGCTTTTTAGACATGGGGCTAAACAGGAAGTTTTCTTTCTCAATATGCAAATTCTACGGAATCGTTGTGTTCATATGGATCAGCTGGACTCTCAAAGCAATTGTTCATTTCTACTGTGCAATAGATAGGAAGTGCATAGTCGAGCAAGAAATGACGAAGAGATAATCAAATATGTCGCTTCAAGGCTAGACCATGACAGATCTGACGCTTCATGAATACAAGGGCTTTTCTGAAGAAGAACTGCGGCGAATACTGCAAGCAGAGGCGCTGAAAATATGTGGCCCCGAAAAGCTCGTAAAGAAAAACGTTCTGTTTTCCCTTTCTGACAGTGGAGGTAGACGTTCAGGGACAGATCGGAGACAATTTTCTTACGACATACATATTCCAGAAAGACGGCGTGGCGAAGATCGAAGGAGTGGTCTAGATCGCAGAAGCGGCTTTGACCGGAGGAAAAGGAAAGAGCTACTAGGTTCCACCAGACTACAACACTAAATACTAACCTGAGGACCGCAAAAAACCTCACATGGTTATACTTAAAAAAGGTAGTCTGTGGTGTTTCTAGGGCTGGCCTCTCGGATGTGCGCAAATAATTGCGGCATTTCGGGAGGCCTAAAAACAAGTGCTTTGAGGAGATTCGTATGGGTAAAGATCCTCGCAAGATGGGTGAAAACAAATCCGGTTCCGTTCCTCCAGAGGCACTCATTAAAGAGGTCATTCAATCTATTGAGACCATCGATAGGAAAATAGAGGAATTCTTTGCGATTCACGGCACCGACTTGAAAATAAGTCGTGATAACCGACCCAATTTTAGGAGAGGAAAATGAAGGTCAACTGTACTTCATGCGGATATGAAGTTAACTTGGACCACACGGGATTCGAGGATTATGTGGGCCCGGTCAAATGCTTCTGCTGCGGAGCAATGATGGAAATCAAGATTGCCGAAGGCTTTGTGTATTCAGTAAACCCCTTGGCGATCCTGGAAGAGCAGGCCAGTAATCATCCGTCAGAGAATCCCAGCTATATTGCAGAGTAAATATCACCGCCTAAAATAATTGCCCATTCAAATTCTAGAGAACGAGAGCAGCTTCAGCAAATGAGCAGCATTTGATGTGATTCTTGAACTCTCTCTGCAAAGGATGACCTGGCATGGATAGACTCTACATCGTGACCGGAAAATATGAAAAACTATCCCTGGGACTAAATGGCCGAACAACCCATATTGGACGGTCTCCGGAGAATGATGTACAAGTCGAAGACAATTATGTCTCACGCAAGCATCTGGAGCTGTATAAGAAAGGTGATAAATATTTTGTTAAAGATTTAAACAGTGCAAATGGAACTTTAGTTAATGGTAAGAACATAGGTTCTAAGAAGGAACGAAGGGTGAAAGAAGGAGATACTATTGTTATTGGTATGACGCTTATTTGTCTGGGTGAGAGCTGTTCAGAGCGCGTCCATTCTTTTCTTGATTCTGTCGAGCCTCGCCGGGAGTTCGGTGACACAAATACATTCGCTCAAAAAGATAGAAACATGTCCCCATAACAAACTTGAAGGACAATTTGGGTTTCTCGCCTTCTCCTTCCTGCTAACGTCTATACAAATCCCCCTCGATCCCCCTTAAGTAAAGGGGGGGGCTCTTTCATTGCTGGAACAGGAGCCCTCCGTCCCGCCCTTTGATAAAGGGGGTAGGGGAACTTT
>JASFIT010000180.1:0-8945 GCA_050122535.1 Desulfobacteraceae bacterium
CCTGCTCCTGGCAGAAGACACGGGCAGTAGCAGTGGTCCGCCCGAAGTGGCCCTGACCGTGGGCGTGACGGACACAGGACAGTATGGGTACAACTACGGGACCAGTGAGCATGAGAAGGAGTTGATTGCCACCTTTGTGGGCACCACGCTTGATCTGAGGTTGTCGGTGACGGGGTATGATATCGATTCCGGCTCCAACGAGGTCACGGTCTACCTGAATGATGCCCTGCTGGGCTCTCTCAGCCAGGGGCCGGACAACGGCTTGAACAGCGGGGACAGTTTTCCCATCGCGGCCAGTGCGCAACTCACTGGAGAGAACCGGATCAAGTTCGTGCAGCAAACAGCCGGCTACACTTGGGGTGTGACCAACCTGCTCCTGGCAGAGGACACGGGCCCTCCCGTCGATCCGGCTGACTTGACACTGACGGTGGGCGTGATGGACACGGGAGAGTATGGCTACAACTGGGGGAGCGGCCAGTACAAGAAAGAGTTCCTTGTCGGTTTTGTGGGCACGACGCTGGATCTTGTGTTCTCGGTGACGGGGTATGACATCGATGAGGGGAACGAGGTGAAGGTGTACCTGAATGATGTCCTGCTGGGCAATCTCAGTAAGGGACCCAACGATGGCCTGAACAGTGGGGACACCTTTCCCATCCCTGCGAGCGATCAACTCACCGGAGAGAACCGGATCAAATTTGTGCAAAAGGTGGGGGGCTGGAAATGGGGTGTGACCAACCTGCTCCTGGCGGAAGGGAACTGAAAGTTCACAAAAGCCCCGCGCTTGTTCATTAATTTAAGACATCTTCCATGACTCAATAGCCCGGCCCATAAACGATCTCCCCCCTTTCTTAGGGGAGTCATACCAAGTGGGGCGCTGTTTTTGGCGCCCCATTTTTTTTCTTTGTATATTGCCTTGGAAGTGGGTTATTTTGTATAGAATAAACATGAGGGCATTTCATCTGGACTTGAGCGTGATTACATTATTTGTTAGGATCACTGTTTTTGGAAACAGTTCAGTGATTGGCAATCCTGCAGGAGAAGAGGAGTAAGGCATGGGAGATCACAAAGTGGCGGTTGTGGGGATAGGGGCCACGGGCGCGGTTGTGGCCGCGGCATTACTCGGAAGATACCCGGACAGCGTTCTCGTGGACCCAAAACTTGGCTGGGCCGAAGCGCTCACGAAAAAGGGCATAAGCGTCTCAGGGCAGATCACTTATGAGGTTCCGGTTAAGCGTTTTGTCTCTTCCATTGATGAGATAAAGGCATTGGATCCCAATCTTATCTTTGTCTGCACAAAAACCTTTCACCTTCAGCAAGTCCTTGAAGAACTGAAGGGTTTGGTTAAACCGGGCACGAAAATTATCTCCACCCATAATGGCCTGGGCACTGAGGATGTGGTTGCAGAGGAATTTGGGGCTGATGCTGCCTTCCGCATGTCTCTCAACTTTGGCGTGTCACTGAAAGCGCCGGGTGAGGTGGAAGTGGCCTTTTTCAACAGACCCAACTATCTGGGCGCCCTGACAGACGACAATCGGGAACTGGGCCTGGAGATGGCCAGAGTGCTTACGGAAGGAGGTTTGGACACACAGTTTGTGGATGACATCAAACTCCATGTGTGGAGAAAGATGATTCATAAATGCTCCCTCTCCTCCATATGTGCCGTCACTGACAGGTCCATTGGCGAGATCCTGGAATACCCACCCGTCAGAGAAATAGCCGATGCCTGTTTCAATGAGGCGATGGCCGTCTCCAAGGCCATGGGTTATGACCTGGGGGAGAACTATATCGAAGCCTCCATGGGCTACCTGGAGAAGGCCAAGGCGCACAAGGATTCCATGTGTTACGACCTGGCCAATAAGACGCCCACGGAGATAGATTTCTTGGGCGGGAAGATCGTGGAGTATGGCCGCACCGAGGGTGTCCCGACACCCTATTTTGTGACCATGACCAATTTGGTCAAGGCCCTCGAGGACAGTTACCTGTCAAAATAACGAATAACCAATAAGTGTAAGCGATGAGCCATCGGCTCAATAGCTCACGAGCTTCCCTGCTTCTTTACCCCGTTGAATTGCGCGCTAGCGCAGCCCGGAGGGGATTCAACTGGGGCCAGCATCCTAGCTTTCTAACTTACCAGCCAAACAACACCGCCCCGGCGTTGTTTTCTTTGACAAACTGACAGAAATTTAGTTAATTGGGCCCTGCATATGAAATAATGGGAGATGAAAAATGGACATGGCGCTCATCGCAGTCGTGATAGGGATTGTTTTGGGGGTTATAGGATCAATTATAGTAAAGAAGGCCTTTGGCAAGAAAGTCCCTGGCGAGGGCACAAAGGAACACCAGATTTACGCCTTTGTGGAAAACATGAAATCTGTGGGCGAACTGGTCGTGTTCAAGGCATTTACCAAAGAGATCGTCACGACGGCTGAGAATTGGCTCGGTAAAGTGGGGAAGAAGTACCTTACGTGGCTGATGTCCAATATGAAGATGGCTATGGTTTTTCAATTTGAAATAAATTTCTGGTATGACCTGAAAAGCCCTGATTTCAAAGTGACAGATGCGGGCCAGGACAGGTTCATGATAGCCATGCCAAAGTGCTTGTATAATATAAACATAAAAGATATCAGCTTTTATGACGAGCAGAGTGCCAAGCTGTTAGACTGGCTATTGCCGCCCCTTATAAGTAGAGTTTTCTCAAAAGATTTTACTGAAGAGGATAAGAACAGGTTAAAAGACGAGGCAAAAATGCAGGCCTCTTCCATGGCCAATCAACTTATCGAGCAGTTAAGCTCGGAGATAGAGAAATCGGCAAGACAAACCATGGAGATGTTGGCAAAGAGCTTCGGTGCGGAATCTGTGGTATTGGATTTTAGCGAGTCCCAATTGCTGGAAAAGGAGGTCACCGATCTTTCCAGAGAGCCGGCCGAGCAACCCACTGCGCCAATCCAATGACGAATACCTGTCAACTCATAACCGGATCAGATCATCGCTTCTCTGCACTGCCACGCTAAAACGTCTTGAAATCAATTGCGGCACGATGACTATCAGGCAATTGATAGCCAGATGGTCAGGTATGAGTTCAAGCAAGAGATTGGCAAAAAGAAGACCGCCCAGGATCACAATGATCAGCAAGGCCTCATCCTGCCTGAGCTGTTGATGGGAATACTTATCAATGAGCACCCTGGCGTGCGCTTTCACTTCCCTCCATCTCTCCCCGAAAGACTTATCCCTATCATAGGGATAGGGTATCAACGCCAAGATATAAATGGCGTGAATGACAATGTAGGAAAAGACCATCCCTGTAAGCAGGACATCCACGAACCCCAGTCGCGATGCACTCAGCTTATCGAAGAAAAAGGAGAGGTTCCAGAATGGGAACTGGGCCAGACCGAGGAAGACAATCATGAGCAGGAACCATGTATAGAAGAGAAGTGTCAATCCAGGTCCCACAACGTGATCAATGAACGCCATCAGGTTAATGGTTATGGTCATGGGTATGAGGATCAGGCAGATGAGAAGCTTTATCTTGTAGGAAAACATGGGGGAATAGGCGAAGAAGAGATACCAGAGGGCCATGTTGAGGACCAGCAACGTCTTCTCAGTGACGATGGGCATGATTCTCTTACGACAAAAGAGTGCGAAGACGGCTGCATAGACGGCAAAGCCTATGAGAATATGCGTGTAAAAACCAAGTTCAGGCGCCTTGAAGAGTCCAACCCCTAGAAAGCCAAGACCAGCACCTAGAGACACAAGAAGCTTAGTGCCCAGTTCCTCTGTATAAAATCCAACGAGTAGCAGAGATTCCAGGAGAACGCCGAAGCCAAACACGAGGCAGAGAACAATTCTCATCTCATCCATCTATTTTTTGACTCCTTCAATCCACCCTCCCTCCTCCTTGCCCCGTCGTCTGTCTTCCGTCTTCGGTCCTCCCTGCCGCGCCGAAGCTCCAACAGGAGCGTAGGCGGGTGTCTTCCGTCCTCCGGTTGTCCTGGTGCCCCTTTTCCCGGCTCAGACCCCAAGACCGTCTTCCAGCAATTTGGTCAATTGGCTCCTGCAAGCGTGGATCTTTTCCAGGAATTGGGAGCAGGCATCGCAAAACTGCAGACCTCTGCCATCGATAATCGCTCTCACATACCCCCAATACCCGAATTTGTTAAATTCTCCTTTGCTCATGGGGCACAAGCTTCCGTCTCTGGTGGTCCTGTAGGAACCATGATCTATAAGGCCAAGATTGTGGCCCACCTCGTGTAGAGATACTTTTAGGGTCCTTTCGATAAACAGGTCATAATCCCTTGATGAGTCCATCTCAAAAGGCCTGAGCTTTTTTGTGGAAACCACTGCCACGTCATTCTGAGGATTCTTGCCGCCAAAGATCGTATTGTAGAATTCGTCTTGGTCATCGGTCGTTAAGTCTGCATCGGTGATCCCCAGGATGTGTCCACCAAATTCTTCGTGGAGTACTTTTGTTAACAGAAAGGCATCAATACTATCCATTATGGGGGTATCATGATGGGACAAACTGAATTCATCTATAATGCCTTCAAACACCCCCAAGATTCTATTCCCTATTTCTTTGAGGCTGCTGAAAGTTATGTTGTTGCCCACACGCACAATGTTTAAAACTAAACTTTCGCTTTCCATTTACCTAAAAAGGACTGTTTCACCTCTCTTTGCCGCAGCGATCTTGATCGCCAGAATGCTCATACATATTATATCAAGTTCGGAAAACACTTTCCAGTCACTGCCAGCCCCGTTGAATGTGTTAGCCATTCAGCTGAGAAGAAACCTGCTCAATGGCGGCTAATATTGGGGCTTGCCCCGAGAAATGTTGAACATGCCGTCTGTTTGACGTAGGATGACATATTCGGTATATAGTGTTTACTCCGGGCACCGGTCGTATGCAGGGAAACCCTAAGTTTGTCCTGTTGGACAAGGAGGTCATACAACGGGTGCCCAATAGGGTATAACGCATAACTGATGACGAGTTCACCGCTTTGAGCTCTGGAGGGCTTCATGGAAAAGAAAACAGGAGTCTGTTGTCTCTTCTTGCTCGGCCTTACGGTTCTCCTCTCAGGGGGTTGTGTGAGTGATGAGAAGTACCGGATCAAGGAGCGAGAGAGTGAAAAATTATCCAGTCAACTGACCGCCTTGAGATCAGAAAGAAGTGACCTGGAAAAGGAGACAAGAGAGCTGCGATTGAAGGTCTTTTCCCTTGAGGGTGAAATGGGTCGACTGAAACAGGATAATACAAATCTTGAAGAGATCTTGAAGGCCAAATCGGGCACGCTGAGTAAACAGATTGCCGATTTGAGAAAGCAAAACAAGATTCTAAAGCAAGACAATGAAACCCTTCGGGCTAAGGCAAAGGCCTTGGAGGTGGAGAAGACAGAAGAGATACTTGGCGTTAAGACCATGTATGAAGATCTGGTGCACGATATGGAGTCAGAGATAAAGAAGGGGAAAATTACCATCACACAACTGAAGGGGAAATTGAAGGTGAACATGGTGGATGAAATCCTGTTCGACTCGGGAATGGCCACCATAAAGCCCCAGGGTGTTAAGGTATTGGAGCGTGTCGGGAAGGTTTTGTTAAACGTGAAGGATCAGGCCATCAGTATTGAAGGTCACACGGACAACGTCCCCATCGGGCCGGACCTGGCCACAAAGTACCCTACAAATTGGGAGCTCTCTGCAGCGCGGGCAACCGCTGTGGCCAGATATTTGCAGGAAAAAATCGGAGTCGATCCCCGCTCCATCTCAGCCACAGGCTACGGACAATACCAGCCCATTGCCTCTAACGAGACTGAGAAGGGAAGGACAAGGAATCGGCGAATTGAAATCGTGCTTGTTCCCAAGAAAACTGCACCCGTTTCAAAAAAATAGCTAACCAGCAACAGCAATCAGCTGAATAGTTCATGAGTTAGGCGCTCAAAAGTCAGTGAGCCCAGCAAACCGTGGAAGGAGAGTATAGCGTGCGCTATTTCAGGTCTTTTCAAATGATATGGGGTCTGTTTGCCATAACCCTTTTACCATGTCACATTTCGGCGCAACCTCAAGATGTAAGAGGGTGGAACAAAGCCAGATGGGGAATGACAGAGAGAGAGATCGAAAATACGTTCAAAGGAAAAGTTGAACGGCGTCGTGAGCCCATCATAGACAAACAGGAGGGGATATACGTAAACCAGGAAATCCATGACCTGACCTTTGCCCAGACAAAATTCACGGTGAGCTTTGTCATGGACGACGAGACGAATCAACTCACAGAGGTTGTGCTGACACCAAAGGGGAGCCATTTCAGAGTGCTCTTTGGAATTTTGGAAAACAAGCTTGTCACCAAATATGGTCCGGTAACCCATAAAGACAAAGATGATATTGACATGCAAAAGCTGGGCAAAGACGGCTATGGTCAGGACCAAATTAGCCGCGTCTGGAGATTTCCATCTACCATCGTCACACTCGAATACTGGGTTTATGGTATGGGCAGTGGCAAGGTGGATGACGGAGTCACTGTCATATATAAAAAAAATGTGGCGTCCCCGGGCAAACGCTAAGTTAAGAGCCACGCATTTTAAACCTTACGTCCACGGCACGGAAAGGAGGAGACCATGAACATCGGCACACTCCTGCCTCGGCATGCCCGCTACAGGCCCAATCATCTGGCGTTTGTAGTCGGGGAGCAGCGCTTCACCTATGCTGAATTCAATGCCTATGTGAACAGGCTCGCAAACGCACTCCTTGATCTGGGCGTTCGTAAAGGAGAAAAGATGGCCACCATTCTCCCCAACTGTCTGGAACTGATGGCGGCTTACTGGGCCGCAGCAAAAACGGGCATTGTCATTGTACCTTGCAGTACTTTGCTCCAGGAAAGCGGACTGTCAAACTTGCTCCAGGATTCGGATACCGTCGTCGTTATTGCAGATGGCGCCTTTGCGGATACCATGGATCGAATCCGCAGCGACCTCCCCCAAGTCCGGGATTTCGTCCTGGTTAGGGGCGGGCCTCGTGAGGGATTTCTCAACGACGACGAATTCATGGGCAGGGCCTCTGATGAAAACCCCCAGGATCCGGGATTGACCGATTCAGACACCTATAACATCATGTATTCAAGCGGTACCACCGGCGCCCCCAAAGGAATCGTTCATACCCATTACATCCGAGCCATGTACTGCACCCTCTTTGCCTCTGCCTGGCGGATGACGCCCGAGAGTGTGGTGCTTCACGCGGGTTCAATCGTGTTTAACGGCGCCATGCTGGATCTGATGCCCTGGATGTACCTGGGATGTACATACATTCTCCACGAGGCATTCAATGCCGAAGCAGTGATCCGGGATGTGGAGAAGCAAAAAGTGACCCACATGGTCATGGTGCCCTCTCAGATTATCGCCATTCTCAACAGTCCGGCATTCGAGCCCAAGGCACTCGAATCCCTGGAGATGATTCATAATGTGGGCGCCCCCCTTCATCTTGAGTACAAGAATCGGTTAAACGAACTCCTGCCGGACCGGTTCTATGAGCTTTACGGTCTGACCGAGGGATTCGTCACGGTCCTGGACAAGCACGACGCGGTTCGAAAGGTGGGTTCGGTGGGTGTCCCGCCGGCCTTTTTCGAGATGCGGATTCTCAACGAGGAGGGGCAGGAGTGTGGAGTGGGCGAGATCGGACAGATCTGCGGCAAGGGAGCCACGATGATGCCTGGTTATTACAAACGGGATGAATTGACAGAACAGGCGATTGTTGACGGTTGGCTCCATACCGGTGATGCGGGTTATGTGGATGAGGACGGGTATCTGTTCCTGGTTGACCGGCTCAAAGATATGATCATAAGCGGCGGTGTGAATGTGTATCCAAAGGACATTGAAGAGATCGTTATCCAGCACCCTGCCATCGAAGAGGTGGCCGTTTTTGGGGTCCCGGACGAAAGATGGGGTGAGACACCGGTGGCCGCAGTGGTCCCGCGGAAAGGGGAGGCCATTGAGGTCAATGAGATCAAGGAATGGATAAACAGCCGTGTGGACGCCAAGTTCCAGCGCGTCACGGATGTGGTGGTCATGGAGGCCTTCCCACGCAATGTGGCTGGCAAAATCCTGAAACGGGAGATGCGGGATAACTACGAGAAGCCATAGATCCAGCTTATACCTTTCCCAATAACCATGTTAACTCATATTGCTAAACTTGAAATTCATACTTATCTTTTGACCATGTAAGAACAAACATCAGCAGAGGGTCGCTGATGGCTCGCTCTGGGAATATCAGACCAAGGTCCTCTGGGAGAATAAAATGTACTTAGAAACGGTTTTACCTCTGTTTCCTTTGAATTTGGTACTCATGCCGGACATGCCCTTGCCACTCCATATTTTCGAAGAGAGATACAAGAAAATGATCAGAGAGTGCCTGGATCAGAATAGGGAATTCGGCATTGTATACATCAGTGGTGATGAAATCATGCAGGTGGGCTGCACGGCCAAGATCGTGAAGGTGTTGAAACGTTATGAAGATGGGGAAATGGACATCATCACATTAGGGAGAAATCGCTTCATCATCAAGGAGGTCTACGACGGAAAGCCATACTTTGAGGCCAAAGTGCTTCATTTCGATGACGTACCCGAAGAGGAGAGTGGAGAGCTTTTAATACTCGCTCGGGAAGGGATTGAGTCCCTAAAAGAGCTCGACAGGATTATAGGCATACCCAGAGATTACGAGGACCTGAAAGATCTGGGCGCCAAACCCGTATCCTTTTTGGTCTCGGGGAGCGAAGGGCTACCCCTCGAAGAAAAACAGGAACTCCTCGAAATGACGTCAACAAGGGAGCGTCTCAAAAGCGGTGTAAGGTCACTCCAGAAGGTTCTCCAGGCTACAAAGATCAACAAGGAGAGTCATGAAGCCAGCAAAGGAGATGGGAGTCTCAGGGAGATCTTAGAAAAATACGGTCTAGACTAGGACCAGCA
>JASFIT010000181.1:0-8938 GCA_050122535.1 Desulfobacteraceae bacterium
GGGTGCGCCTGGATCTTCTCATGGTCCAGCGGGGGCTGGCCGAGAGCCGTGAGAAGGCCAAAGCCATCATCATGGCTGGCCTGGTGGAAGTGGAGAAACGCCCTGTGGATAAACCGGGGCATCCCACCCCAGCCTCGGCCACCATCTCTTTGAGGGAGCCCTTCCCTCCCTATGTGAGCCGTGGTGGACAGAAGCTGGAGGCGGCCCTTGACCACTTTGCGGTGGACGTGAAAGGAAAGGTCTTGCTGGATGTGGGTGCATCCACCGGTGGGTTCACAGACTGCCTGTTGCAGCGGGGGGCAGAGAAGGTCATTGCCGTGGACGTGGGATACGGCCAACTGCACTGGAAAATTCGCCAGGATCCCCGGGTCACGGTCCTGGAAAGGACAAACATCCGTCACCTTGAGCCCGAAGACGTAAACGAGCCAATACACGGAGCGGCCATAGACGTCTCGTTCATCTCCTTACGGCTGGTGGTCCCCAGAGTCTCTGAACTTCTTTTACAGGATGCCTTTATCGTTGCCCTGATCAAGCCCCAGTTTGAGGTGGACAAGGGGCAGGTGGGAAAGGGGGGCGTGGTCCGCGATCCTTCCTTACATCAGCAAGTCATAGAGAGACTGGGTGGTTTCTTTGAAGACATAGGTTGGACCGTCTCGGGGCACATCCCTTCCCCTCTCTTGGGTCCCAAAGGGAATATGGAGTTTCTTGTCTATCTTAAGAGACAGAAAACCCCCTAGCCCTCTCTGAACAATGGGGCTAGGGGGCAATGATAGCTTTCAAACCCGATTGTCTATCTCAAAATTGGGCCCTGGGATCAGCTTCCCAGAATGCCCTCCAGTCGATTCAGGTCATTGATGACCCGCCAGTGACCACCGCCTTCTGTGACGCGTTCTTCCCACTTCTGGACCCTGCCGTAGTATTCCCGAGGATCCACATTATCGCTTCTCAGTTTGGTCACGTTGAGGGCCACCACCTCACAACCCGGCACCTGGATAGGAAAGTCCCGGATGTGTCCCTTCTTCAGGTCCTCTTTCAGATCAGAGAAGATGAGGATATACTTCTTACCCGCACCCGTCTCGTTTAGGTATTCAGCGGCCTGCAAAAGCCCGCCTGTAATGTCCGTGTAGGCGCTTCCCTTTTTTACCCCGGCAAGGAACGTGTCCACACTCTGTTTAAAGAGACGCTTTTGCTTATTGGTGACCGACGGCCGCTTGTCAAAGGTCATTTTGGCGATGATGTCTTTCTCGCTGAAGCTGGCGCTGTCGATCTTCGCGATGCCGAAGCTATCCCCTGATTGCAGGGTGCCAAGAAGGTAGTTGATAATGGCCTGCGCTTGTTTCAATTCCTGTGTATAGGTCCCTGAACTATCCAGCAGCATGTAGACTCCTGTGCTACGACTGGTGGTATCCGCGCAGCTGCCCAGAGACAGGCACATTATGATGACGATGATTGAGCCAAAGCACTTTTTCACGATCACACCTCCTCGTTCATAATCATTTCAGGCTGATCCATGTCCATCTGGTCTTTCCTGTGGCGAAGCCAATTCTCCACCCACAGCAGTGGAAAGGCGAGCAGGTCATAAACATTCACCAAGAGCTCGCCCGAATATCTGGCCATATTTCCCAGAAGTCGAAGGAGGAATGCGGTCCCACGCATGGCTGCAGCGACTACTTCACCCACAACGGTGCGTGAGGATTGGACAAACGACTCCAGGGGAATGGCCACGAACGCAAGGGCAAAAGGCAAAATAAAGCCCATGACCATCTGCCCTATGGTGGGAATCCAGCTGTTGAAGGCCACCGGTGTATCCACCTGGGCCAGGGTTTGCCTCAAGGCCTGCATGTCTGCAGCGATCCGGTCCCGCATGAAGGCCAGGGCCGATTCAACACATGCCAGGACCAGGAGTATGGTGAAGGTCACCCAGATCATGCGGTGGCGCATCTTGTCATCCATCTGCCCGATGATGGGAAAGAGTCGGGTGATGCGCAGAGATTCCATGAGATAGAGGCCCATGGCCAACTCCACCAGGATAATCACCAGGGCTGCTATGTCAGAGGTCTTGAAACTCCCGATATAGCTGCCGCCCCCTACCATTTCAGACATGGGAAGGGCTATGAGGTTGAAATTGATCACCGCACCGCCTATGGCGATAAGCAGTACCAAGGCAGAGATGAAGAATTGGGTCATGGCCGAGGAGGTCAACTGCTGTGCCGCCTTGTCTGTCTTGTTTCTGATCTCTGCATACTCCTCCATTCGGTTGTCGATATAAGTGGCCCGTTCCTGCAAGCCCGTAATGGTCTTGCCCACTTCTTCCAGGGTTTGTGAGACCTTCCGCCAGTAGGGGCGCATCTTTTCCAAGATGGCATGGCGTTTTCCAACCGCTTTGCGATATTCCTCCATGGTGGTCTTGTGCTGGGTCACAGCCGTCTTATGGACTTCTGTCAAGATATTGCCCACCCAGCTATCCCCCTTGGATTCAAGCTGTGCTAAGCTGTCCACGGCCTTCACCCAATCGGGCGGCGGGATAGGGACCTCGGCGCTCTCTCGGTAGTCCTCATCGATGTGGGTCACTTGATCGGCCAGCACCCGGTGAAGAGATGGATATTGGCTCAGGTCACGCTTGACGACCCCTTCCACCCTTCGGAACTCCCGCTCAATCAGCCGCTCCGCCGCTTCAGCACCTGCGGCAAGGAGCACTTCCTTGTTGCGATTTCTCACCCTTTCCTCTGCGAACGTCACGGATCGTGCCATCAGACGAAAGCCTCCGTGGACCACACGGCTCAGGGAATAGATGGCTTTGTGTGCAGGACCTCGGGCAAGATAGAGGAGAACTACTGCCGCGGCCAACGCGATGATCCCTGAGGTGAGTGGAGAACCCGGTAAAATATTGAATATGCCTGCTAATTCCATGGGAACCTCCTTATAGATATCAACCTGTGAGCGAACTTTTGCAACCCCCTGAACACTGCAAGGGGTGTGCCACGGTCTTGGGCTTTGTTTTTTTGAGGAATTCTTCCAAGGAGGAGCGGAAGGGTGAGATCAGGTTGGCCCCGCCTACCCCGACTTATAACGCCAATAAAATCAGAGGATTATCTAAATTGACCTGATTGGACCCGTCAGAAAAATCTACATAGGGAGGTCCTTCTGTGCCTTTTGCTCTTCCCTTTAAGATGGGATTTTTCTTATTTACAGATGCGCCTCGCCTCTCAACCCGTGCCTGGGAATCCCACACGTGCACTTTTCTGTACACTTGTCTTGAGAAATCGGTTCCTTTTGGCCGGGAGGGAGGGAGAGACGTTCAGTCAGGCAGGCAGACTGTGACATGGGAGATCTAGTGTCGTGCCACAAAAGTTCTTTGCGTAAATAAGGCCTCCATAAGAGGTCATTGCGACACCCGATCCAGTCGGGGTGAAGCAATCTCATTTTGCAAAGTCAATGTTTCCTCTCGTTTACACGGGATTGCCTCTCGGCCCTGAGATCGAAGCCGAACGGCTTCCTCGCCTGCAGCTCCTCGCAATGACTTTTGGGGTTTCTATATTGGTAAATTTATTTGCGAGACGCGACACTAGATTGAGATAAAAGAGATGCTGGCTAGAGAATAGGCAGATGGATTGGCGAAGGGAACACTTATCCACTCAAGTGAGAGAGGGTCCCTCACTCACGAAACCGTGGAACCGCATGGCGTCATTTTTTGCAGACTGGGAATTCTTAGCCGACCCTTCGCTTTGAGGCCTTCAAGGGGTTCAATTTTTCGTTACCCTTTGCTTTAGAGGCCTGCAAGTGGGTGGCCATGCTGCAGGTTCCGACCCGCCACTTGACTGTGGGGTCAGGAAAGCTTAAGCAATACTTGCCGGTTGGGAACTCTTTGGCTTTTTGGCAACCTTCACATTGCTCGATAATCGGGTGGCAGTTACCTCCGTTAAACTGACACCCCTGCTTGCTCATAAAAAAGCAATCAATGCCCTCTTTTACCGTTGCACAAACCATGGTTATCACATCCTTTCTGCAAGATTATTCACAAATCAAAGCTCGCACCCAAATTGGGTGCGAGCGTAAGTCCATTTTATGCCTTATGCCATCTCCAATGTCAAGAGAAATGTTTCACAAAACCTAAGCAGTATTTCAGCGTTGTCAAGGTGTGCAGTGAGGATATGGCCTTGAGAAAAGGGGTGTGGCCTCACACAGGCACAAAGGAGTTCCGTTGCCAAGCTGTAAAGTGAATAATCACTTTAGCAGCAAAGTTCAACTATGCCATCCCACCTGGGGGCATGGGTTTTCAAAATGACTAAGTCAGGGTAATTCCCAATTCGTCCAGTTGACGCTTGTCAACCTGGGATGGCGCGTCCGTCAGGGGGCAGGTGGCACGCTGGGTCTTTGGAAAGGCGATCACCTCCCTGATGGACTCAACACCCGCCATAATGGCCACCAGACGGTCAAAACCAAGGGCTATGCCTGCATGGGGAGGCGCTCCATACTTTAAGGCTTCCAGGAAAAAGCCGAATTTCAACTCCGCTTCTTCCCGAGAAATCCCCAGAACCTCAAACATCTTTTCCTGCATGGATAGGTCATGGATCCTAACGCTTCCACCGCCTATTTCAGCGCCGTTGAGAACAAGATCATAGGACCTGGCTCGCATCTTTTCAGGCGATTGATCGAGCAAATGGATATCCTCATCCAAGGGGGCTGTAAAGGGGTGATGTACCGCTTCAAGCCTCTTTTCCGCATCGTTGTACTCCAGCAGTGGAAATTTGGTGACCCAAAGAAGGGCGTATTCCTCCTCCTTAATCAGATTCATTCTCCTCGCCACCTCCAGCCTGAGTAGCCCGAGGGATTCATTGGCGACCGCTGAAGTGTCGGCCACCATGAGCAGCAGATCGCCTGGCCTGGCATCGAGTCTCTTATTTATGGCCGCTTTCTCTTTATCCTTGAAAAACTTCTTAAGGGATGACTGCCAGCCCTCATCTGTTATCTTGATGGTCGCCAACCCCTTGGCGCCCCATTCCGTCACCCGTAGCGACAATTCATCCAGAATCTTTCTAGAAAACGCAGAAGCCCCCTGTTGAACGTTGATTGCCTTTACCACCCCACCCTTCCCTACCACCTCGTTGAAGACCCGGAAATCCGAATCACTTACAAGATCTGAGATATCTCTGAGTTCCAGTCCAAAGCGGATATCCGGTTTATCTGTCCCAAAGCGGTCCATCACTTCCAGGTAATCCAAACGCGGAAGGGGTCTGTCTAAGACTTTGCCCAAGACCTTCTGGAACACCTCTCCCATCATCCCCTCAATGACACCCATCACACCCAGTTCATCCGTGAAAGACATCTCCAGATCCACTTGGGTGAATTCTGGCTGACGGTCCGCCCGGAGGTCCTCATCCCGAAAGCATCTGACGATCTGATAATACCGGTCAAATCCGGCGACCATGAGGAGTTGCTTAAAGAGCTGAGGGGACTGGGGTAATGCGTAAAACTCCCCTTTATTGACTCTGCTTGGCACGAGATAGTCCCGGGCCCCTTCAGGCGTACTCTTGGCCAGAAAAGGGGTCTCCACCTCTATAAAAGCATTGCCGTTTAGATACGCCCTGATACAGGCCGCGATAAGGTGGCGCTTGTGGAAGTTCTGGAATATCCGCTGTCTCCTGAGTTCCAGGTAACGATATTTTAATCTCAGGGTTTCGGCGGCATCCACCATGCCATCCACCTGATAGGGCGGAGTCTCTGTCCTGTTCAGTATCTTGAGATCCTCCACTTTCAGTTCAACGGCCCCGGTGGGCAGACTCGGGTTTTCTTGTCCCTCAAGCCTGGGGGTCACCTTTCCCTTGACAGCCAAAACCCACTCATTTCTCAAGACGTGCGCCCGCCCATGACTCTCTTCATTCACCTGAGGATCAAACACAATCTGGGTAATTCCTTCCCTATCCCGGAGATCAATGAAGATGAGGTTTCCCAGGTCTCTTCTGCTGTTCACCCATCCCATTAAAAGCACGTCCTGGCCCACGTCTTCTGACCTCAGGCCGCCGCAGTCATGGGTTCGTTTCCAGTCTCCTAGAGCATCGATTTTTGTGGTTTCATTCTCACTCATTTGTCTTGAGGGCTTTCACCAGCTTTTTGACTACGTCTTCCAGACTAATCTCCTGCTGGCCTTTGGTTTCCATATCTCTCAGGATCCCCTTACCTGATGCCAGTTCGTCCTCTCCCACAATAAACACTTTTCTGGCGCCTAATCGATCCGCTCTCTTCATCTGCGCCTTCAGGCCCTTTGAGGCATATTCCATTTCCGCCCAAACACCTAACTTCCGCAGGTCACTGACCCAGTTAAAAGCCCTTCCCTCAGCCTTTTCCCCCAGTGCTGCCACGAAGAGTTGGGGGGTCATGAGCATCTGTTCTTTGCCTTCATCCAACAGGGTCACCAGTCTCTCCACCCCGATAGCAAAGCCCAAAGCAGGGTGGTCAGGACCACCAAGGCGTTTTACAAGGCCATCATATCGACCCCCACCTGCTACGGCATTTTGGGCGCCAAGGCTCTCCGTCTGAAGCTCAAAGGTGGTTCTGTTGTAATAATCAAGACCTCTCACGAGCTTGGGGTTTAGGACAAAGGAAATATGCGAGGCATTGAGGTAATCCTGAAGGCCGCGAAAATGTCCCTGACAATTCTCACAGATATGCTCGAGGATGGACGGAGCGCCTGACACCACCTCCTGGCAAGTCTCCACTTTGCAGTCAAAAACCCTTAACGGATTGGTTTCCGTCCTTCTTTGACAGTCCGTACACAGGTCAGCGATTCTCTGGGATAGGTATTGCTTAAGCTCCTCCCTAAAGCCTATTCTGCACTCAGCGCAACCCAGGGAATTGAGGTGAAGGGTCAGTCCCGGCAACCCAACGGCCTCCAAGATGACCATAGCCATGACAATAATGTCCGCATCGGACTTGGGCCCCCAATCACCAAGTATTTCCGCATTTATCTGATGAAACTGTCTGAATCTCCCTTTCTGAGGCCGTTCGTGCCTGAACATGGGTCCGACGGTGAAAAGCTTCTGTACGGGATTTTTTTCATATAGCCGGTGCTGAATGTAAGCCCTGACCACAGAGGCGGTCGCCTCTGGACGCAAGCTGAGGTCTCTCCCCTTGATGTCTTTGAAGGAGTACATTTCCTTGGCAACAATATCCGTATCTTGTCCGATGCTACGACTGAATAGCTCCGTTCTTTCCAGAATGGGAGGTTTGATCTCCTGAAATCCAAAACACTGGAAAACCCTTCTGGACTCCGATTCCAGTCGCTGCCAGGTCCTCACCTCTGCAGGCAGGATATCTTTAAAGCCTTTTAGGGTTGCAAATTTCAAAAGGAGCCTCCTTCTCCTTTCATCAGGTTTTAAGCTCTTCTATCAGAGGCCGCAATATCTCGTCAATACATTTGCTCAAGAGGTCGTCGTTCCAACGCCATGATCACATAGAAAATTTTTGCCCGATCCCACAAACGCGAGATCGGGCAAAAAACCCTTCATAGGGTAACCTTCTTAACACGTAATACTGAACACCTATTTGAACTTGCGTTGCCTGTACCACAGCCGCGCTGCCAAAAGAGAGGAGGCCCTCCTCATGGTGCTCCCTCTCCCCAGGGGATCAAATGAGACCCTCCGGTTTCCCGCCTTAGAACCTCAAGCTCAGAGAGGGCCAGATCCGCTGCATCATCCAGGACGATAAGAACTTTCACTCCACCTTGATCTTGGTCGCCCTCTTGGACCGTGCGGCACCCTTTTTCTCAATATCGGCTATTCTCTCATCAACCAGCGATCTGATGGCTTTTAGAAATTCGACGCGCGACTGGTCCATATGATCAAAGAATTTGGACCTTTTCCGGGAACCTTTCTGCATATCCCAGAAGAATTTGCCCACAGGGCAATACATCATCTCCTCTTTATGCTTCTCTTTTGCCATGGTCCTCCCCTCCAAAATGGATATACAAGTACTCCCCTTCCAGCCTGGCCTTCACCTCTTTTGAAGCAGCCACGTGTCTGGGAAGTAAAAGATGCTTCCTGAAACTGCCCACGCGCACGATCAATTCGTCTGAAACCTTGTTCAGTTCCACATCCTGCTTCATGATAAAGGGAAGTCTCATCATTAGCCGGTACTCCCCATTCTCCTTGGTCAGACGGTAAGGTTCTCCCTCAAAAAACCGCTCCAGGGGATCCCTTTCCCCGTAAATCTGATCGGCAAAGGCCTTTAAGCTCTCATAGCCAAGTATTTCATCTTTGAAAAGCTTTACATGAAAGATGGGAACCGGACTGAAAGATTCTTCAACCTTTTCCAAATGCCTCTTCTGGCTTTCCCTCCATTCCTCAAAGTATGCATCTTCAACGTCTTCGGGTAGAATCCGATTTACGATAATGCCATCAATATTCATCCTGTACAGGTAAAAATACATGAAGGCCCTTTGGGTCTCTTTTAAAACAATTTTCTCCGGGTTGGTCACAAGGCGAACAGAGGTTGTCTCTGGATCAACGAGGAGTTTATCCACCCCTCTCAAACGCTCGAACAGGTACTCAATGGCATCGAAATAGTCATCGCCGGGCAAGGGAAGACTATATACCTTCTTGGCCACGGGACGAGCCACTTTGACAATGGTCTTCTCCAGCTTGAATAGCTTTTTCATATACCATTCCAGGGTGGTCGGGATGCTGATAAATCTGAGGGACTCCCCGGTGGGCGCACAATCAAGGATAATGACATCATACTTATTCTTCCGGGCATAACCGTTGATATAAAGAAGCAAACTTATTTCTTCCATCCCGGGCAAGATCGCCAACTCCTCGGCCAAGATTGAATCCAGCCCGGTCGTGTTGAAGAGGGTTGAAAGGTATCTATGGATGTCTCCCCAGTTCTTTTCCATCTCCTCAGAGATGTCCAGTTCCTGGATCCATAGGTTTTGGGTGACCTG
>JASFIT010000182.1:0-8901 GCA_050122535.1 Desulfobacteraceae bacterium
CTCATCCTTTTCACTTCCCTCTTTGGTTTTCCTCAGCCCCTCATCACCCGCTACATCATTGACGATGTGATCCTGAGTCGCCGGATAGAGCTATTGGCCGGCGCCATACTTCTGCTCATCGGGATCGTACTGGCTGAGAAGCTCATGCGCCTCTTGGAAAATTTCTATTTTGCACGCTTTGAGCAGAGGATAACGCTAGACATCCAGCAGGATCTTGTGGAACGTGTACTGCGATTCCCCAAATCCTTTTTTGATGACACCCAAACAGGCTATCTCATGACGCGGCTCTCCTCTGACGTGGAGGGACTGCGCTGGTTCTTCTCCAGTACCATTGTCTACATTCTAAGCAATCTGTTGCGCTGCTTGGGCGGCGTTGTGTTGCTGTTCTACCTGGAGTGGAGGCTGGCCATTATTGTCCTCATCATCCTCCCTGGCGTCATACTCTGTATGCGATACTTTTCTACCAGGATCCACATCCTGAGCCATCATGGCATGGAACAGGAGGCCCATGTCTCAAGTCGTCTCCAGGAGTCGTTATCTTCTGCCTCCCTGATCAAGGCCTTTGCATCAGAGGCAAGCGCCGTAGGGCGACTCATGTCTGAACTGAAGAAGGCCTTTCATATCTCCCTAGAGCGAACCACCGTGAGTTCCGTCGCCGATCTGGCAATCACCGCCATGCCAGGCATTACCCGCGGTATCGTGTTGGCCCTTGGCGCCTACTGGGTGATCAAAGACCAATGGACCTTGGGTTCTTTGCTCGCCTTTCTGGCATACCTGGGTTACGTCTTCGGCCCTGCGCAATTTCTGGCCGCTGCAAATCTCCAACTTCAAGAGGCCCTGGCCGCGCTGCAACGTGTCGCTGCTCTTTTTGACATTGTTCCGGAAGAGAATCTGGGCGTCGGCCAAACGGTTGACCGGCTTACAGGAGAGATTGAGTTCAAGAACGTCTCTTTTTCCTACGATGCCCGTGAACCGGTGCTCGAGGATGTCTCTTTACTTGTGGAACCGGGCGAGCGGGTAGCCATTGTGGGCCCCAGCGGCGTGGGCAAGACAACGCTTTTGAGCCTCATCCTCCGTTTTTACAGACCCACTGCTGGTGAGATCCTTTTTGATGGCCGACCCGCATCAGATTATGAGATGGGCTCGTTACGCCAGCGAATTGGATATGTCTCCCAGAGTACGCGCCTTGTCTTTGGAACCATCATGGAAAACCTCTGCTATGGAAATCCTGAGGCGAGTGAAGAACAGGTGGTTCGGGCAACCAAGGCGGCTGGTATACACCAGTTCATAAGTGGTTTGCCCCAAGCCTATGGGACAGAGTTAGGTGAAAATGGGATGAACCTGTCAGAGGGCCAAAAACAGAGGCTGTCCATTGCCCGAGCCCTCATCAAGGACCCAGATATTCTGGTATTGGATGAGCCGACATCTGCATTAGACAGTAAAACGGAAGCGTCTATTTTCCATTCCTTGCCTTCCCTTATTCAGGATAAGACCCTGTTTGTGGTGACAAGCCGCCTTCCCGCTGTTGTGGATTCGGATCGCGTTTTACTCTTGACCGAGAATCGCCTTGTGGCCATTGGTACACATCAATCGCTCTTCGAGACGAACGACTATTACCGGTCACTGATTGCCGATCAGCATGCAACTGGGTAACAATTCCGACTTTTGAAATCCCCCCGCCCGCCTCGCCTGAGCGGCTCGCGATGGCGGGCAGGCCCTAACCCCCCTTTATCAAAGGGGGGAAAGGAAACCTGTCCCGGACTCTCTTTAGGGATGCTTCCGTGCGTGTAGGGTGGGGTTTCAGACCCCACCTTTAATCGGTGGCATGTGAAATGCCACCCTACATGTAGCGGGGTTTCATGCCGCGCTGTTGATCGATGAGATCAGGATGACAAAGCAGCGTCTGGAAATGCCTCTATTGAACAACCATCTGGTGGGGATGGGGGGAAAAAGAGAGTGAAGGCGGTTCCTCCCATTTGGTGACATCCCGGCTTGTCTTTACAGAACTTGCACTCACTAATTCTCCCAGGGCAGACATCCTCCCCGTTTGGCAAGCAGGGGCACCTGGATGACTCCATATCTATCCTGAAATTGTACCGCTCTGAGAAAATCTTCATGCGTAAGAGGTCTGCCCCTTTTCCGCCCGCATTGAAATCAAAAGGTCTCTTGGAAGAATAGGACATAGTTTCCTGCGTTGTAAAGAATCCTTCAAATATGCGCTTTTGATTCTCTTCGGTAATGCCCATACCATAATCACGAACCACCAGTTCACTCCCCTCCCCTTTCTTCTTCACAAACACCTCTATCTCTCCCTCGTCAGGAGTGTTTTCTATGGCATTCTTGATCAGTCCATCAATAACCTTTTGCAAATCGTCTAAAGGGACACATACGGGGTACGCGGGTTCCAAGTGCCTTCTGATCTCGATCTGGCGATGGGAAAAGGATGGCTCAAGGGCTACGAGTCTCTCCTTGACATACTCGTCTAGGGGGATTTCCTCTGGAACCGGCTCTTTCGGGCCAAAGATCTCCTCAATACGTTCCCTTACACGAGCCATGACTCCACCCTCTCCCACCTCTTCAGCGATAAGGGCCTCCAGCTGGTCGGCCGTTTGATCGAGTATGGATGAGAGGAGGTCATAGGTCTTGTACTCCTTGTCTCGCATGATGTCTTCCACCTGGTATTGGATCTCCAGTAGGCGTTGCAGATTTCTTTGGGCCCTCTCCATAGTGGGTATCCAGGTCTCATCAGCGTGGGTGGCCATTTTTTTTGATAGGATACTTAAAGAGGCTGAAAGGACTGAAACCGGCGTTTTCAGTTCATGGGAAAGATGGTTAATCACCCTGTCCTTTGCCCGGTTCAAGCTGGTAACCTCTTCGTATGCGCCTTTCAGTGCTTTGGAAACCCGGGCATTTTCAATAGAAAGGGCAACGGTCCCACCTATCGTGCTCAACAACTCAACATCTGTCTGGTCAAAGGTTCCTTCCTTCTTGTTAAGGGCCATTAAAACCCCAATAATTCGATCTCCGCTCCTCAAGGGCACGTCCAGCATGTTCCGGGTATTGAGCTGGAGTTGCTCATCCACAACGGGATAAAAATCGGGATCTTTAGAGGTATCTGGAACGATGATTGCCTCGCCTGTCTTGATGACCTTGCCTGACACGCCTCTATCTGCAGAGAAACGGATCTCCTTCGCCCGCCTTTCTTTCTTTATATCTTCATAAGCCGCTCCCTTGAAAAAGAGCTCATTTCTCTCTTCATCCAGTAATATGACAACGGCCCCTTCCGTGTTTAGTAGCCGCTTGATCTCACTGGTGATGTAATCCAGGAGGTCCTCCAAATCTGGATATGCGGGCAACGCCATGCTGATTCGCAGAAGGGCCTCATTGGTGCGCGCCATTCTCTTTTCCTTGGTGATGTCCCGGAGGATAACCAATTGACCACCCTGTTCACCTTCCTCCTCTGAATAGACGGTTCCCCGAAGGATCACATCCAGGGTCCGACCATCCTTAGTGAGCCGCTTGGTCTCATGTCGCAGCAGGGCCTTTTCCTTTAGCAATTTTTCAATGATTTCGCTTGTCTCCTGCTCTAATCCTGGCGGCACATAGGGTATTTTTTCCCCCTGCAATTCTCCCAGGTTCCAACCGAAGGTCTCGGTAAAGGCAGGGTTTAGATAAGTGACTTTTCCATCCAATCTGAAGACGACCATGGGATAGGGAACAAAATCAAGCAAGGTTCTGTACTGCCGTTCAGCCTCACGGCTTATCTCATACTGACACTGATAACGGTACTCTGACTCCTTAAGGGCCTCAAGCATCCTAAACCGTTCGGTCACATCGCGTGCAATGCCTCGAAAGCCCACTTTCTTTCCCGCCTTATTGGTAATCAGCTTGGCCGACATTTCTATAATTCTTTTTTGGCCATCCTCGTCGATAATCTCCCAAATGATGTCTGAAAATCCCCTATGAGTCACAAAGACCTTTGTGAAGGCATCATACGCCTTCCTCGCATTCCTGTTGTCCATAAAATTGCGGAAATTTTGGAACTGGAGCTTCTCTCTCGGGTATCCAAAGACTCTGCATAGGGAATTGTTGAAATAGGTGAAATTCCCATGCACATCTGTTTCGTAAACGCCGTCATGGACACTTTCTATGAAGGCCCTGTAGCGTTCCTCTGAAAGCTTATTACTGGAATTCATGCTAGGTTCTCCGCTTGTCTGGGTTTCTTTTTTCAGCACCATGTGCCCGCTGCCGGCCGAGCAGGCCCACCCTCCAGCCTAGGAGGCGAGGGGGACGGGCGAGGCGAGCTGGGTTCAGCTTTTGATTTTATAGCAAAACCGAATTTATTGTCATTACAATTCTATTGTCATCTTTTCCCCATTATGCTAGCTTTCGCCCTTTCTTCAGAATATTTCCGCTTCCCGGATAGGAATTTGGACTTGCCCTTTCATGGGACACCGTCTATCATTAAACAGGTAAGAGTAGAGCTTATGAACAAATCAATGAAGATACCGAAGGCCACAATTACAAGGCTTTCTCTCTATTGCAGGCAGCTGGAACTTCTAGAGTTTGATGGGTACCGCATGGTTTCCTCTGAAAAACTGGCCTGGTTGTGCCAAGTAAATCCCGCCCAGGTAAGAAAGGACCTGGGTTATTTCGGGGAATTCGGGGTCCGCGGTGTGGGATATGACGTGAGAGACCTCATGCTGGAAATCAAAAAAATTCTGGCCGTGAATCGGGACTGGAATATGGGCATTGTGGGTATTGGCAATCTGGGGTCGGCTCTATTACAGAACAATAATTTTCCGGATAGGGGTTTCTATTTCGTGGCCGCCTTTGACTCTGACGCTGAAAAGATCGGGAAAAGAATCTTTCCAGGCCTGGTGATTAGAGATATCGAGGAACTGAAAGATACGGTTGAAGATTCCAACGTTGAGATTGGTGTCATTACCACACCCGCTTCAGAAGCCCAGGGCATAGCGGACCTCTTTTTGGATGCAAGTGTGAATGCAATTCTCAATTTCTCTCCAACCCAGATCTATGTTCCGGACTGC
The DNA here is from genome assembly GCA_050122535.1 of Desulfobacteraceae bacterium. Classification (GTDB taxonomy): domain Bacteria; phylum Desulfobacterota; class DSM-4660; order Desulfatiglandales; family HGW-15; genus JASFEQ01. The sequence goes on from JASFIT010000182.1 coordinate 5,052, forward strand.
TGTCTCGTAGAAAACATCGATTTCACCATAAAGCTTGATATTCTTACCTATAAGCTAAAACACGAATTGCGGCCCTGATGTACAACGACTGAAAAATCTTTTTAGGCAGGTGATTTGATGAAAAAATTTTGGATTGGAATATCACTATTCATACTCTGTTTCAATGCGCATCTTTCCTTGTCTTGGGCTCAAGAGGCCTCAGGCCCGAGAATGGTCATAAATGATAAAGTTGCTGATTATCAACAGGTGGACGAGGGCGAAATCATCGAACATGTCTTTACGGTCTTCAACCAGGGAGACCAGCCTCTTCAAATAGAAAAGGTGAAGCCTGGTTGAGGGTGTGCGGTCGCCCATTTTGATAAGACCATCCTCCCCGGTGGGGAGGGAAAAATTACCTTGAGGGTAAATACCAAGAATTACCAGGGGAAGATCACAAAAAGTGCCAAGGTTTACTCCAACGACCCTCGCCGTAAGCTTGAAATTTTGCGTCTCACGGCATTCGTCAAAGTACCCATCTATCTATCCAGCAGGTACGTGTATCTGAGAGGACAGGCGGGTCAAACAACGACGAGATCCATAAAAATTAGGGCTGAGTTGGACAAGCCCCTGAAACTGGAGCCAACCCATTTTGATCTTAGTTCAAAGGTGATCTTCAGGATGGAAGAAGTGGAAAAGGGAAGGACTTTTCTTATTCATTTTACCAACATTCCTGGCTCGGAAGGGATCTATCATGGTCATCTGAAACTGAGCACCAACTATTCTGAGAAGCCGGAAATTTCTATAAGGGTTAGAGGCAAATTTGCAGCACCAAAACCGCCCGTATCATCGAAGACACCTCCTCAGAAATCTCAAAAATAAGCGTATGGATTACCCTTTCTAAGGAAAACGAGATTTTCGAAAAACCGGCTTGCGAGAGGCTGATGGAAAATGTCCATATGCAAGGCTTCCGAAATCCCGAGGAATGAGGCGTACAGGGAAGTACGCCGCAGTGACGAGGGATGAGGGTAACGCAGCCCTTCGATGCTTCGACATTGCTCAGCATCGACCCTGAGCGATGTCGAAGGGTCGACTTTGCTCAGGGCCGTGAGCTTGCCGAACGGCAGATGGGCGTTTTCCGACAGCCTCAATAGTATTAGAAGCTGGTGTCCTTGAAAAAATCGCTTATATATCTGATTTTATCACCCTCCATTTCTAGTATGGTCACTCCCTCATTCTCGTAAGGCTCACCTGATTTGTGGACGCCTTGGTTCGTCCAATGGACTGCGGCCTTATGCCCTTGGATGATGTCCCCTTGAACCTCAAACGCCAACTTGGGATACTGTCTAAATAGGATTTTAAAAAACCTTATGATTCGATCTCTACCAAGAAGAGGCTGCGTCTTTGGAAAATAAAACTCCGCCTCCTCTGTGAGCAAATCGTTGAACCTATCCAGGTCCCGCCTGTTAATAATCTCAAAAAGATCGATAATTGCATGATCAGCTGGCATGAATATCCTCCATGTAAAAGGCAACAGATAAAACGCATGTGCAACAAACCCAAGAGGCTGTTCATCATATCATTAGAATGGGATTTGTGGTACATTAAAGCTCCCCGCGCTGAGGTGAATTAATGACTCAAAAAAAAGAGACCCCTGTGGAAATATTTGCTGATGGTGCCTGTAGTGGAAATCCAGGCATCGGCGGGTACGGGTCCATCTTAAGGTATGGCAAAACGGTCAAAGAGATCTCTGGATGTGCGCTCTATACCACAAACAATCGCATGGAGCTGACGGCCGTGATTGAGGCTATACGGCGCTTGAGCAGACCATGCAAAATAAGGGTGGTGACCGATTCAAATTATGTGGTTAAAGGGATGACGGAATGGATGCCGGGATGGATCAAGCGGAACTGGATGAATTCAAAAAAGAAACCCGTAATGAATAGGGACCTGTGGGAAATGCTTTCAGAATTGAGTGAACCCCATGAGATAGAATGGGCGTGGATTAGAGGCCACTCCGGGCATAAGGAAAACGAGCGTTGTGATGAACTTGCAAGGAAAGCTATCCAGAACTGTGTAGAGTAAAAAAAGAGAGGGGCGTAGAGATGGATGAAAGATGGTTGCAGGCCCTTGGTAGCATGACATATGGAATATATGTGTTGACCACCCATCATAATAAAAAGATTAACGGGATGATCGCCTCTTGGGTCTCTCAGGTCTCTTACGATCCACCGCTCGTCATGGTAGCCGTGCATCCCAACCGATATTCCCACCAATTAATTCACCAAGGCGGAAGTTTTGCCCTGCATCTCCTCTCCAAAAGTCAAAAAGACTTTTTGAGTCGCTTCAAAGGACCCAATCCAGAGGCCAAGTTCGCCTCTGTGGATTGGGTCCGGGGTAAAACGGGTTGCCCCATCCTAAAAGAATGCCTTGGCTACGTGGAGTGTTTGGTCCGGGAGAACTATGCGCCAGGGAATCATTCCCTATTCATTGGTGAAATTGTTGAGGCGCAACTCTTCTCTCACGAAGACCCCCTGAGCACCCTGGACTATGAAGGGGTGTATGTGGGCAAGGTCTAAACGGAAAGGCCAACTTCCTTTTGAAACCGAAATTCCAATATTCTTCGCGCTCGCTTCACTTCCGCCTTCGTTAAAACTTCGGCGAGACAGGCCGCTCAGTCCTCGCAAGCGGGTCCCCAGTTTCCACCATTCCATTATTCCCCGCCTACCTCGCCTCCCTAGACGGATAATCATCAGAGATATTAAAGACTTGACCAATAGCGAAAATTATGTAATTATATCCAAAATTTGTTTTTGGCCATCTCAAATTAGGAGTTTAAAATGAAATGCCCTAAATGCAGTTATATTAGTTTCGATTTTAACCAGGTATGCCCTAAATGCAGCAAAGATATCGCGGGAGAGCAAGCCAAATTGCATATCCCCTCTTTTCGCCCCGAGGCTCCTGCCTTGCTTGGAGCGCTGATCGGAGAGGCGCATGATTCCAGTACTGATATTGATGTGGGTACATCTACAGATATAGACTCCGGGGAGCTGGATTTTGAGGATTCTGGGACCGTTGATAGCGGGGAGTTGTCGTTTGAGGACTCTGGGGCCATGGATAGCGGTGAAGTGGGATTCGGCGATAGTGAAGACTTGGATATGGGCTTTGAGTCAGCAGGGCTCGCGGAAGGCGAACCCACAGAAGGCGTGGTCTCTGCATTCGATTCGGCTGAGCTGGAGCCGTCGGCGGGCGACGTGGAGATCGCCTCTGAAGATTCTGTTACAGATTTTGAATTGGGAGGCGATGATAAAGTCCTATCCATGGATTCCGGTGAGTTCCCCACCGAGGGTAGTGAAACAGCAAGCGCAACCGAACCAGAACCTGCCACTGAAGGTGGCGAATTGGAAATCGAACTGGACGATTTGTCCCTCGATGACTCTGGATTGGGTGAAGGGGTAGAGATGGATGAGCCAGTCGCTGAAGCCGGGGCGGCCGACACTGACCTTGAATCTCTCGTTTCAGAGCTTGATGAGGTGCCCGCACCCCAAGAGGCTGAACCGGTTACAGAAGAGGAGTTAGCCATTGACCTGGATGCTGAGCCATCCGAAGAAGAGGCGTTGGCTCTCGACCTGGATGCTGAGCCACCTGTTGAAGAGGGAGCAGCTCTTGACCTGGGCGATGAACCGGCCGCAGCTGAGGACGAGGAGGTTGCTCTTGACCTGGGTGATCTTAAGATTGATGATTCAGGAGAACTGCAAGTGGATACTGGTTCCGCAGTTCCTGAAGAGGTAGACAAGGGCTTGGAAGCGGACGAGGTCTCGCCTGAGGAAGCCCCCACTGAAGGAGCAACGCCCGAAGAAACAGATCGTGAAAA